>CAZAMT010000110.1:0-12299 GCA_964486145.1 uncultured Bacteroidales bacterium | reverse complement strand
TGCCTCAAAACGATAATTTCAATAATTCAATAGCCTGGGTAGCCTGGGGGCATATACCCAAAGAAGCCATCGAGCGGATTGAAATACTGCGTGGCCCTTCATCAACCCTTTATGGATCCGAAGGCCTTGGTGGGGTTATCAATATTATTACCAAAAAACCGGGTGAAAGCCGTGCTACCAGCCTGCAGGCCTGGGCCGGAAATGCCTCAAGCTTTGGCGGGAACGCTTTTTATAGCCAGAAGATTAATAATTTTGGTGTCTTGTTAAGCGGAGGGTATGAAGATACAGATGGTTTTTACATGGTTGAAGACCCTGATGATTATGAAATTAAGCGCTGGCGCAAAAAAGGGCAGGTGTTGGGAAAATTGTCTTATGATTTTAGTAGCAGATCAAAACTTGAACTTTCAGCCCTTCTTTTTAATCAGGATGCCGGACAGGGAAGGGAGTTTTTCAGGCAGGAACTCATGCTCAACCAATACACGCTAAATTATTCGCAACTCTTTAATTCTTTTCGGTTTAGCGGTACTGCTTACCTGAACCGGGCAGATAAAACCGCTTATCAGGACAATGCTGCTGATAATTACACCTCGTTAAACCGTGAAGAAAAATTTAAAAACATGTACAGCACGGGAATGGATGCAGGAGTAACTTTCTACAAATGGAAATTAATGGATATAACCTTAGGCACGGCATATAAATTCATTAATTTTGATTATAATGTGGATTACACCGGTAACGAGCGTGATGCCGGGGCGCTGGGCCAACAGCAGCATATATCCCCGTTTTTATTTTCAGATATAAAGCTTTTTGATAATAGTTTGTTCTTTAACCTTGGATTCAGGTACGATCATATTCAAACATCGAATGCCAGTAACTGGGATACCCAAACCAGCGCCGGAAAACCAGCTTACGACAGTACATATAACGCCACGGATGCCGGGAGCTTTTCTCCGAAATTTGGGATTACCTGGCACCCCGATTCCAAAACCACCATTCGTGCTTCGGCAGGAAAAGGTTTCAGGATGCCAAGCCTTTTTGAACTTTACAAAGTTCATGTACGCCAGGGTGGCGCCTATTACCGACTGGCAAGCCCGGATTTAAAGCCTGAAAATATACAATCGTGGGATATTGGTACCGAACACAAATTTTCAGATAATCTAATGGCAAAAGTTTCATTTTATCAATCGATGGCTACTAATTACATTGGCGACAGGCTTTTGGATTCTGCAAAATTTGCGGGTGGAAAAAAAACCCGCTACGAATATATGCTCGATAATATCAGCGAAGTAAACATTCACGGATTAGAAGTTGAAACACAATGGCAGCCGTTAAAACACACTTCTTTTCATGCCAATTACACGTACAATATTTCTGAAATCGTTAAAGATTCGGAGAACAAGTCGCTGGAAGGTAATTATTTACCCAACAACCCCAGGCATAGCGGCCATTTTATTGCCAATTACCTGAATCCTGAAATAATCAGTGTTTCACTCGGTGTCAACGTTTTTGCAAAAATCTTCTACGACAATGAAAACACGCTTGAAAAAGACAGCTATTATACCATAGACCTGTCACTTTCCCGTAAATTTATGAATATGTTTACGGCTTATGTAAATGCTGAGAATATTTTGAATAATCAGTATCCGATATTTTTGTCGCGCTCAAAAGGCAATACCATTGCCCCGGGAATCATTGTAAATGGGGGGATTAAGGTGGAATTTTAATTCGACTTTGACAGTATTGAAAAATAGTAAAATAAATCATTTAGGTAACATCATGCGTTAACCAGACAGATACCGGCAAATAATGTGTTCTTTTACCCGGCAGCCTTGAATTTTTGCCATCTTTGCAGGTTGTATGCCTCTAAGGTAAACCTGTTAAAAATCTTGGCGAAGTAAACAAAATTGACCATATTGCCAACGAATTGTTAATTGGAGTGGAAGTTGTACATGGAGATAAAATCAATTTTTAAAAAGAATTTACAAAAGCACCGACTTAGTTTACACAATTATGTTGGCTGCATTCTTTTCATATCAATAGTTTTTTCATGCAATTATAGTCCTTCTTCGAAACAAAACGAAGTTAAAAATGCAGCAAACCAGGTTTCCATTGACAGCCTGGTTACTCATCTGCGTGAAATAACCGATGCAGCAGAAAGAAAAGTAAGGGTTCCCGCTAAAGTGGAAAAAGTGATATGCTCAGGTTCAGGTTGTTTACGGTTATTGACATACCTTAATGCCCACAACCGTATTGTGGCTGTTGACGGCATTGAAGTAAAAGGAGCACCCATTGATGCCCGTCCTTATGCCATTGCCAATCCACAGTTTAAAACATATCCGGTTTTCGGCGAGTTCAGAGGGTACGACAACCCCGAATTAATAGCCGGGCTGAACCCCCAGCCGGAGGTGATTTTCAAAATGCTGCCCGGTGGGGGCATAAACCCCGATATGCTTACCAGTAAAACAGGCATCCCTGTTGTTTCCCTGCTCTATGGGAACCTGACCTACGACCGTCACCAGTTGAACCAGTCGCTGCACATGATGGGGCATGTAATGGGCAAAAAGCAACGTGCCAAAGAAGTGACAGCCTATATCGACAGCATCATCCTTGATTTACAAACACGCAATGCCAAAGAATCATCCTTAACCTGCTATATAGGCGGATTGGGACAAAGCGGACCACATGGCATACAATCAACTGATCCGGCATTTGCACCCTTTGTTTTTCTCGGCTTGAATAACGTTGCGGCAACAGGCGGGGAGGTACAAAATATTTCCTATCTTAATGTTGCCAAAGAACAAATTGTATTTTGGGATCCTGATGTTATTTTTGTTGATATCTCTACCCTGAGGCTTGGAGCAGACATCAATGCACTGGAACAGTTACGCAACGATCCCTCTTTCAAACATCTAAAGGCGGTAAAAAACAACCGGGTTTATGGCCTTTTCCCGAACAATTCATACAATCAGAATATTGAAGTTGTGCTTGCCAACGCTTACTACATTGGTAAAATTGTTTTCCCCGAAGCCTTTTCGGATATTGACCCCATGGAAAAAGCCGACGAACTATCTGTTTTTCTCAACGGCGGGCCGGCTTTTGTCAAACTGAACGAAATGTTTGATAACATGGGATTTACACAATTATCTGTGCAATGATTTTAAAACAAAACAGGCTGAAATATAAAAATATCCCTTTCCCGGAATACAGGAAATATATTTACAGGAAACGAATGTTCCTCGCGATACTGATTATCATTTGCCTTGTTTCTTTTTTTGCTGCTGTGTCAATAGGTGCGGTTACCATTCCTTACAACGAAGTTTTTAAAACGTTTTTGGGGTTGCCGGGCTCATCGCAATATCAGAACATCATAAGCAATATACGGCTGCCCAATGCACTGGCTGCACTCATTGCAGGATGCGGGCTTGCCATCTCGGGCGGTGTAATGCAATCGGTATTACGTAATCCGCTGGGTTCGCCTTTTACCCTGGGTATTTCGCAGGCCGGGGCTTTTGGTGCAGCCATTGCCATCATTTTAGCCGGTTCAGGCGTAATGCAATCTACCCAGGTGGGCGCTGTTACGGTGAACAACCCTTTTTTAACCATAGGTTTTGCCTTTTTCATGAGCATGCTTTCTGCGTTAACCATTATCCTTATAGCAAGGTTTTACAGTACCAGCCCGGAAGTGATGGTACTAAGCGGCGTTGCATTAGGCGCGCTTTTTTCTGCCGGCACCATGTTCCTTCAGTATTTTGCCGATGATGTGCAACTGGCCGCTATTGTATTTTGGTCGTTTGGCGATGTAGGACGCGCCGACTGGCCGGAAGTAATGATAATGGCCGCTGTGGTAGTGCCCGGCACCTTGTTTTTTATCCTGAACCGGTGGAATTACAATGCCATGGAGTCGGGTGATGAAACGGCCAGGGGATTGGGGGTGCGGGTTGAACAGGTACGTATCCTGGGTATGATTGTTGCTTCGCTCATCACTGCCGTGATTGTTTCCTTTCTCGGAATCATTGCCTTTGTCGGGCTTATTAGCCCGCACATGGTGCGCCGTTTTGTAGGCGATGACTACCGTTTTGTTATTCCGGCCAGTTGCCTGTCCGGTGCAGCCTTGTTACTGATATCGGATATCGCCGCGCGAATGATGCTTAAACCCCATGTACTGCCTGTGGCTGTTCTGACATCTTTTATCGGGGCGCCGTTGTTCTTGTATCTGCTTTTGAGTAAAAGAATAAAATAATGCTGGATGTAAAAAACATATCTGTCTCCTATCACAAAGATGACATAATCCTTGAAAATCTGTCTTTTAAAGCCGGCAAAGGTGATATAGTGGTACTGTTGGGGCCAAATGGTGCCGGAAAAACCACGTTGTTACGCAGCATCAATGCCATACTGAAACCACATAAAGGCATTGTGGAAGTTGAAAACCAGAATGTATTGAAAATGTCTACCGGCGGGATTGCAAAAATTATGGCCTATGTGGCGCAGCGAAACAATGCCGGTAACATGAGTGTTTTTGATGTCGTGCTGCTTGGCAGGAAACCACATGTGGGCTTAAAAACAAGCCCGGACGATTTTGCCAAAGTAAGCCGGGTTTTACAACAACTCGGGCTTGAAAACCTGACGATGCGACGAATCAATCAATTAAGCGGGGGCGAACTGCAAAAGGTGTGTATTGCACGGGCATTTGTTCAGGAACCGCGGATTTTTCTTTTGGATGAACCTACCAGTAACCTCGATTTGAAAAACCAAATTGATATTCTACATACCATCCGCGAAATCGTGAAGAAAAATTCATTAACTGCTGTAATAACCATGCATAGCTTAAACCTTGCTTTCCGGTTTGCTGATAAAATTGTTCTGTTAAATAAAGGACAAATTGTTGCGCGGGGTCCGGTAGAAAGCATCACCCCCGAAATGCTGTCGGAGGTTTATGGAATAAAGGTAGAAATGATCCGGCACAATGGAAATGTAGTGGTAATACCGGTTTAAAAGAAAGAAAAGGCAGAGGTTGAATTAAGTGAAGAGATAAGCAAGTGGATTACAGATTAATTTATCTTGATTCATTATATTTGAATAAAAAGTGGCGTATGCACCCGAATAAGATAATGAATAATGAAAAAGTTACGCGTTCAAAAAAGCAAACGGCTAAAAAATCCCATACAATGGCAACACCGCCGGGTGTTTAGAAATTTTTTAACAATATTGGTGCTGTCTGTACTTACAGGCCTGCAACTATTCGCCCATTCGGGGAAACCCAAATACCACGTAGTGATCGATACCGATGGTGCATTGGATGATATGCGTTCAATATCCATGTTTTTATCAGGTCATGATATAAGGGTTTTGTCAGTAACCTGTTCGCAAGGTACGTTGCTGCCAGATTCGGTTTATAGTAAAGTTAAATCGTTGTTGTCTGTTTTTCATCACGAAGGAATACGGGTTGGAATTGGCGATGAAACAGGCTATGAACTCCCGGTTTGGTCTTCTTTTGCCCAGGGCATTTCCTGGGGCAGCCTTCCTGAAAAACAATTCGTTGGAAATCGGGAAAAAGCTGGCAGTGTTTTAACTAAAACCATTGCAAATTATCCTGAGAAGATCACCTTCATTGCCTTAGGCTCTCTAAAAACATATGCCGATTGGATTACAGCCAATCCGAAAGCTGCTGAACGTATTGATAAAATTATTTGGTATAACAATGCAGTAATTGAAAAGGGGTTCAATTACAAAGCCTCACCCGAAAGTTATCACCTCATCAGGGAAACCGGTGTAGAACTGGTAGTAGTCAGCAGTAACCCTGACAAATTTATTATTGATGATAATTACCTGGAATCCATAAAAAATACCAATTCTCAATATGCCGGACAAATCAGGTTAGTGCATGAGCAGCCTGCAATTAAAGAGCGGATTAATCAGAAACATTTACGTTTTTGGGACGATATGATACCCTTGTTTCTTACTGTACCTCTGCTGTTTGAATCAGAAGTAAAAAACAATATCAGGTTTGTACAATTGAATTCAAACATGCCACCACCTTTTGTTTATGAGATTGTTGGGGATCTGCTGGAGTCGTCAACAACAGCAGAAAATCAGGTGTTTAGCTCATTCCCTGTTGATACAGCCCTGTACAAACCGGCGTATGCAAAAATTCTCAAATCAACCATTAATAAATTCGGGTTAGTTGAATGGAAAGCGATATGCCTCACCAACGAAATACACGGGCATACAGGCATATATTCCATTATTGGTGCTAAAATGGGGTTAAGGGCCATGGAATACTTCAATGTAGGAGTGAATAACCTTTATGTAACAAGTTTTGCAGGCCTTAAACCTCCGTTAAGCTGTTTAAACGATGGCATTCAAATAAGTGCTGGAACAACCATAGGGCAGGGATTAATTACTGTTTCAGATAGTGTTTTGAAAATTCCTACAGCAATAGTTGAATTTAATAACAGGAAAATAAAAATATCCCTGAAAAAAGAAATTGCAGAACGGATGCAACAGGACATTAAACACGCCATTTCAACCTATGGACTGCTTACTGAAAATTACTGGTTTTATATCGAAAAGCTGGCGTTACAATATTGGAATGAGTATGATAAATATGAAATTTTTACCATTGAAAAGGTTTAAATCGTATGAATAGCAAATGGATCATATAAAAAAATGATTTTTTAGCGCAAGATTTCTTGCTGGTTGGTGTCATAAAGATATTATGAGACGAATCATGCATTTCTTTTTTATCGGTAATTTCCTTCTGGCAACTGCACAGCAAGGAGAAGCGCAACAAGGCAACCGTTCAGGAAAACAGGAAGAAGTAGTTCTGACCGGCGTATTACAGGATTCGAATGAAGGTATCCCACTTGTGGGAGCACATATTTCCCTCACTCATCTCAGGGATACAACCAGAATATACCAGACAATCACGGACCTCAATGGTGAATTTTCATTAAAACTGACCCGCGGCAGGTACAATTTCAAAGCTACTTTTGTGGGGTACCAGCCACTAACCCTTGATGGTGAGCAGGCCATCAGGGCTTCATCACAGCATAACGATGCCGGGACATTACTGATGGTAAAGGGGGCATATCTGGAGGAAGCAGAGATAGCCGGCTACAGATCAACTACCCGGATAAGAGGCGATACGCTTGATTTTGATGCACAAGCTTTTAAAGTTAATCCCGATGCAAATGCGGAAGATCTTATACGCAGGATGCCTGGTATCACGGTAGACGGTGATAAGGTTGCAGCACAGGGAGAGGATGTTCAAAAAGTTCTGGTGGATGGCCGCGAGTTTTTCGGTGATGATCCTTCTATCGCCCTGCGTAACCTTCCGGCAGCAATTATCGAAAGGGTTGAAGTGTATGACCGAATGAGTGACCAGGCCGATCTAACTGGTTTTGATGATGGGCAGAGAAGTAAAACCATAAATATTGTAACAAGGCTTGATTCAAGAAAGGGGCAGTTTGGAAGGGCCTATCTGGGGTATGGAGGTGATGAACGCTACCAAATGGGGCTTTCAACCAATATTTTCAGGGAAAGCAGCCGTATCTCCATACTGGGTATGAGTAATAATGTTAACGAGCAGAACTTTTCGCGTGAAGATATTATAAGCCTTTCTGCCGGGGCTATAAGAGGTGGCAGAGGCGGAGGAGCTGGAAGAGGAATGGGACGTGCAGCACAGGGGAGCGGCGGATCGGACATATCATCTATGGGACATGTGTCAGATTACCGGATCCAGGCACAATACGGAGATAATACAACGCATGCCCTGGGCCTGAATTACAGCGATGCATGGCTTAACAACAACCTGAAGCTCACGGGTAGTTACTTTTTTAATATATCCGATAACTATACCGATCAGTTCACCGACAGGCAATATTTTATTGATGAATCCGATCGGCAGTATTACCAGGAGGATAGTGAGTCAAGCAGCAGAAACAGTAATCATCGTCTGAACATGCGGATGACGTGGGATATTGACAATAAAAATTCATTGATACTTCTCCCGAAAGTGACCGTCCAAAGCAACACTGCCGACAGCTACATGAATGCGCTGAACCTGCTTGAAAACAATCATCTTTTAAGCACATCCGAAATTGGTTATGATTCTGACCTGAGCGGCTATAATTACAGTAGTTCACTGATTTACAGGCATCGGTTTGAAAAGACCGGCCGTACAATCTCAACAAATGTAAGTGCCAACTTCAATGATAATCAAAGCCTGTATTACCTGGATGCACTCAGTGATTATTTTGCCGGTGAAGGCGATGAAGAACAGGGTGAGCAGGCGCTCAGTGATTTTCTCAGACAAAAATCAGATTCAAAAACCATTAACAGAAACCTGTCATCCAACATAACTTATACTGAACCATTGGGAGAAACAGGATTACTGCAGGCAGGCTACAATATTTCATTGATGCATAATGAGAATGACAGGGTAACAAACAGTTGGGACCCGGATGCCGAATCATACCTGGATTTTGAACCCGGACTATCCAACATGCTTACCAGCACCTACCTGACGCATCGGGGCTCGCTGGGATACCGGCTTAGCAGAGAAAAGTACAACCTTACCCTGGAAATGGCATATCAATATGCATTATTGTCAGGAACCCAGGAGTTACCGAATGATTTTAATCTGCCGAAAAGAGAATTTCAGAATTTTTTGCCCCGGGTAATGCTGACTTATAACATTGAAAGAGGAAAAAGCCTTCGATTTGTCTACCGCACCAGCACCAATCCTCCTTCGGTAACGCAACTTCAGGAATCAGTTGATAATTCCAACCCGATGCTCCTTTCTTCCGGAAATCCCAATCTTGATCACAGTTACAGCCATTTCTTCATGGCACGTTACAAAACCACGAATATCGAAAGGTCAACCAATTTTTTTGCTGCAGTTTTTGGAAATATTTCCGGTGATTATATCGGTAATTCCACAATTATTGCCCGTGCAGACACCACGCTGTCAGACGGTTATGTACTTAAAAAAGGTTCTCAATTCTCGCAACCCGTTAATCTCGATGGCTTTAAGAATATCCGTTCACATGTCTCGTACGGATTCCCGCTGAGGTACTTAAAGAGTAACTTCAACCTGACAAGCGGACTGGCCTGGGTACGGCAACCAGGTCTTATCAACGATCGTATCAATATCGCCAATACCTACACTACTTCCGGAGGTTTTATTCTCTCAAGCAACATAAGCCCAAACATCGATTTCTCAGCTTCATTTAATGCTGGCTATAACATGGTTGAAAATACGCTTCAGCCCCATCTTGACAACAATTATTTTTCTCAGAAAAGCGGCACACGGTTAAGTTTCATCTTTTTAGATAACTGGGTTTTTAGAAGCGATGTGAGTCACCTGATGTACAGGGGGCTCGGAGATGATTTCAATCAGGATTATCTTTTGTGGAACATGAATTTTGGCAGAAAGCTGTTTAATAAGAATCTTGGTGAAATAACCCTGAGCGTTTTTGACCTGCTCGACCAAAATAAAAATATCATAAGAAATGTTTCCGATTTATATGTTGAAGATTTGCGGACAAATCAATTGTCAAGGTTTTTCATGCTAACATTTACATATAATCTCCGGAATTTCAGGGTACAATGACATAGGGCAAAGGTTGAATTAAAACCGGAAGTGTGCAAATTGGAATAAACAGTCCGCCAGGAAAAAACATCGGGAAGCGAAAAAAACAAAAAATTACCAGAAACCCATTCTCAGAATTGAAAGCAAATTTTCTATTTTTGATGATATTTAAATCTTAAATATTAATGAATAAAGAAGAAAAGCATCAGCTTATAAAAATTATTGAAAACGAGATTGGCAAGCTTAAAAATAAAATTGAAGAACTGAAGGAATTCACCCAGCCTGTTGCCCCTGATGATGCCATTGGGCGCATTTCACGCATGGATGCCATAAACAATAAAAGCATATACGACGCCAGTTTGCGAAATGCACAAAACAGGCTTATGCAATTACAAAATATCCTAACTCTTAAGAATGATGGCAGCTTTGGGGTGTGTATAAAATGTCATCAAAGTATTCCTTTTGAGCGGCTTAAAATTCGTCCGGAGATTCGCTTATGTGCAACATGTTTGAAGAAATAGTATAAAATACCACCATTATAAAATTCTTGTTGGATCTTTGAAACCTTGTTGACTTAGGGTAAATGGTGATCAAACACGTCTATTCAAGAAGGGATAGTATAGGATTACACTATATTACCTGAGATGTTTTTTCAGCAGTTGTAAACCTACACTTTTATATTTTTACTTTACGGTCAAACTATTTTGTTTATTTGTAAGATTCAATCAACCTGTCCCTTTCAGCTTTTAATCCATCACTTATTCCAATTTTGTAAACATGCGGATTGGCAAACCTTTTATGTTCGGTGGGTATTTTTTCTATTCTCTTATTGCAGTATGCAGAAATCTCCTCAAGGCTTTTCATTTCTTTGCTGCGCTTGCCATTTTTCATAACCTGCTCCATTAACGGCTCTTTCCTTAACTCTGTGACCGCCATGTTTTTTCCGGGCTCAAACGGGTGATGCATTGTTTCAGCACCTTTCTCATCAGCCAGCGATACCATGTCGGCACCTATCCATGTACCGTCTTCAGTCATCAGCCGGTACACCTGTTTTCTGTCCGGCAGGGTAATTTTGCTGATAGATTCGGAAAGTTTTACGCGTGGCTTACCATTGGCCCAGGCCAACTTGTACACGCCATCAAGGGCTCCATCGGGCTGGCCGGTTACAAGGCTCGTGCCTACGCCGAATAAATCTATCGGGGCGTTTTGCTCCATCAGGCTTTTAATTACATGTTCATCCAACTGGTTCGATGCCGCAATTTTTACATCATGCAATCCGGCATCATTTAGCATTTTACGGGATTCTTTTGCCAGATAAGCCAAATCGCCGCTGTCGAGACGGATACCCAAAAGCTTTTCGCCTTTTTCATGCATCTCTTTACCAACTTTTATGGCATTGGGCAGGCCGCTTTCCAGGGTATCGTAAGTATCCACCAGTAAAACGCAGTTTTCGGGGTATGCCTGTGCAAAGTCCCTGAAAGCAGTTAGTTCGTCATCATAGCTTTGTACAAAACTGTGGGCCATGGTACCTGAAACCGGTATATGGTAATCGCGGCCGGCACGTACATTGCTGGTAGCCTCAAAGCCACCGATAATGGCTGCCCGGCTGGCATAATACCCGCCAGGCCCGTGAGCCCTGCGCAACCCGAAATCAACCAGTTTTCCATGTTGCGCCACAAGTTTCATCCGGCTGGCTTTTGTTGCAACCAGGGTTTGTATATTCAGTATATTCAACAACAGGGTTTCTATAACCTGTGCCTCCAGCATGTTGGCCTCAACAGTAACAATAGGCATGGTCGGGAATACAAGCTCCCCTTCACGGCAACTGTAAACATTTCCTGTAAAATGAAAACCCTTCAGGAACTCCAAAAAGTCATCGGCAAAACCTGTTCTCTTCAAAAAGGTAATATCCTTATCATCGAATTGAAGGTTTTCAAGGGTATGCATCAAATCTTCCAGGCCTGCAAATACTGCATATCCGCCATTAAACGGTAATTTCCTGAAAAAATAATCAAACACCGCCTTTTCATTTGCCGTGTTCTTTTTAAAATAAACCTGCGCCATGCTTAACTCGTACATGTCGGTATAGGTGCCGGTATAATTAATCATTCTGTTTGTTTTTTAATTGTCAGTTCATTCATTTATTTACTTTTTTATCCGGAATCCGTGTTATTGATTGAAAATATTGCTGAGTTTTTCTCCATGCACATGAAAGTCTGATTCACCATAAAGTACCATTCGTATAATTTTGATACTCTTTAAATATTCGGTTTGCCCAACAATAGCATTAAGTGCAACAGTGGCTGCGGCATTTACAGGATATCCAAAAGCGCCCGTTGAAATAGCAGGAAAAGCTATGGAAACAATACTTTCTCTGTCGGCTAATCTAAGGGAATTCATGTAACAATTAGCCAGTAATACGTGTTCGGGTTTATCTATACCATAAACAGGGCCCAGGCAATGAACAATGTGTTTGTTGGGCAGGTTATAGGCTTTGGTTATAACAGCTTCGCCGGGTTTGATTGGCCCAAGTGGTTCGCTTTCCTTAACAAGTTCAGGCCCGGCTGCTGTGTAAATGGCCCCTGCCACCCCGCCACCGGGAAGCAGTTGTGCATTGGCAGCATTTACAATAGCCTCTATGTCATTTTGCTTTGTAATATCTCCCTTAACAATTTCGATTGTTATACCGTTTTTTTGTTTTCTCATA
>CAZAMT010000109.1:0-12395 GCA_964486145.1 uncultured Bacteroidales bacterium | reverse complement strand
TAAAAGATTTTTTTTTTACCTCCGCAACCATTTATCAAAAACTTGCATCTCCATTAAAAACGAAAGAAACGATAAATATGAAACAGAAACACATCAAATTATTCTTGTTCGTGGCGTTTGGAGTTATTATTACACCTGCTTGCCAAAAGGAAAAGGACAACGATCCGGATGACCATCGGTTAAATACCATTGAACTTACAAAATCGGGTGAAATGCTGGTTGAAGCAGACAACAACTTTGCATTCTCAATTTTCAATACCGTGAATAAACTTGAAGAGGAAGAAAGAAATATGTGTATATCGCCGTTGAGCATTTCGCTTGCGCTGACCATGACCTATAATGGCGCAGAAGGTGATACAAAAACAGCCATGGAAAATGCTCTAAAGTTAGCAGGATTATCAACAGAAGAAATCAATGGCTCCAGTAAATCTCTTGTCGATGCATTGCTTACCCTTGATTCGAAAATTGTGCTGCAAATTGCAAATTCTATCTGGTATCGCGAAGATTTAACCTTCAATCAGGAATTTCTTGATGTCAACCGGAGTTATTACAATGCAGTTGTTGAACCATTGGATTTTACGGATCCAAACGCCAGTGACGAAATTAATCATTGGGTGAATGACAATACAAACGGTAAGATACCCAAAATAATTGATAATATACCAGGCGACGCCATAATGTACCTGATCAATGCGATATATTTTAAAGGTCAGTGGAAATACCAGTTCGATGAGGAGTCTACCCAAAATAAATCCTTTTGGTTGTCCGATGGTTCGCAAGTGGAGGTGCAAATGATGGTGCAGGAAGCAGCATTAAAATATTACATTGACAATCATCTTCAGGCCATTGAACTGCCATATGGTGATGGAGAGTTTAGCATGATGGTGTTGTTGCCTGAAAAAGCTGTTGATTTGGATGATTGGATTGAAAATCTTACCATTGACGAGTGGAATCGTATCGTATCCAATGCATCATCCCAACGCAACGTGAAGCTTTATATTCCAAAATTCAAGTTTACATATGAAAATGTCCTGAATGATGCGTTGAAAACAGAAGGTATGGGCATTGCTTTTGGATCGGGAGCTGATTTCACCGGGATATATCCTGACCCACGAATTGCCATTACCCGTGTCATTCATAAAACATTTATTGAAGTGAATGAAGAAGGTACAGAAGCGGCTGCGGCAACTGCCGTTGAGGTTGGATATACTTCTGTAGACCCGGGTCAACCAGTTACATTTGTTGTTGACAGGCCGTTTGTTGCTATCATTAAGGAGAATTCAACAGGAACTGTCCTTTTTATGGGTAAAATTATCAATCCATTGTTAAATTAATCTTTTAAATTATTTCAGTCATGAGAGAAATACATTTGTTTTTTATTATATCCGCTTATCTGCTTAGCGCATGTGAAAAGGATAATACTCAGCCCGGTTTAAAGAGTGGTACACTGGACGTTTCTATTCCGGATACCGCTGAAGTTGGAATGAATGATACATTGTTACTGAATAATGCATTTGGCTGGATTTCACTGACAAATGTACCGCAGGATTCGCGATGCCCGGTAAATGCGCAATGCGTATGGGCTGGTGATGCCATTGCCGGGGTGATGTACTTTGATGGCTCCGAACTACATGATTTGGAATTGCACACCCATCCCAAATATCAAGCTGACACAATGATACATGGTTTATATTTTAAATTGTTGGATCTGTCACCGCATCCATTTGCAGGCAAAGAAACAAATCCCGACGATTACAGGGCTTCGATTTTTATAACGGATGACACTGCGGCCATGAATAACAACGAATATACCGGAACCGTTGTTGATTACACGGGGTTGGATGGTTGTGGTTATATCATTGAACTGGATAATGGCAAAAAACTGGAACCGGCGAAATATCCTGTCGACTTCCGGTTTTATGATGGCCAACGGGTATTGGTTGATTACAAAGTCATTGATGATGTTGCAAGCATTTGCATGGTTGGTGATATTGTGGAAATTTTAACCATAGAGAAAATGGGATGTCCTTCATATCCGGTAATGTCGTTGGACCAAAAAATTGATGAGTTGCCTTCAGATGAAATTATGGTTAAAAATGTGAACATTGAAAATGGTTGTATTCGAATAGAGGTGGGGTATAGCGGCGGATGCAAAGAACATGAAATTGAACTTGTAAAAATGCCGCTTTTCTGCGGAACACCTCCAATTCCCGATCCTATATTCTATTTAACCCACGATGCGAATGGTGATTTATGTGAAGCATTTATTACGGAAGAAATTAAATATGATTTGAAACCACTGAAAAATCAATATCCGGAGGGAACTGACTTTGTTCTTATGACTACAGATAAAAAGTATTCGAAGAAGTTTCATATAGACTTTTAAATACCTAAACTTCGCATCATTTGGCCGGGACAATCCACTTAAATTAATATCCCCAGGGTTGTCCTGGCTTTTTTATTAACCTGGTTTTACAGCATTCTCTTATGGAATTTTTAGATGTCTTCATCTCAATATTAGATCTTAATTTGTCCGATTTTGTACAGCAAGTGTATCTTTTATTAACAGAATAATAAAACTCGTTCATTGAACGTTTTTATTGTATTCTTTGATGCTTTTGTTAACCAGGGGGTTATGAGATTAAATAGTCCGATGGCACGAATTTTGGTTCAACCGCATCAATTCATTAATTACATCACATGATTACGTTAACAGAAATCCATAAAAGCTATGTTACCGGGCAAAATTCTTTGCATGTATTAAAGGGTATTGATCTGACTATTGGTAAGGGTGAACTGGTGTCTATCATGGGATCATCAGGTTCTGGAAAATCCACGCTGCTCAATATTATCGGAATATTGGATAATTATGATCAGGGAGAATATAAGCTGGATGGTACATTGATGTTCAATTTATCTGAAAAGAAGGCTGCCTACTATCGTAACCGTATGTTAGGTTTTGTATTTCAGTCGTTTAACCTCATTCCTTTTAAAAATGCCCTGGAAAATGTGGCTTTACCATTGTATTATCAGAAGGTGGGACGAAGGAAGCGAAATAAAATTGCTTTGGAATATTTGGATCGCATGGGATTGAAAGAATGGGCAACACACACTCCAAATGAACTTTCGGGTGGGCAAAAGCAACGAGTATCCATAGCGCGCGCACTTATTGCTCAACCGAAAGTTATTCTTGCCGATGAACCAACAGGTGCCCTCGATTCCCAAACCTCGCTTGAGGTAATGGAAGTTTTAAAAGAAGTGAATGGGCAGGGCATTACCGTAATAATTGTTACGCACGAACATGACATTGCTCAAATGACGCATCGAATCATCCGGTTGCGCGATGGATTAATTGAATCGGAATTGAAACCTCAACAAGTAACCAACTATGCTTGATTTTGGTATTTTTTATGAAATATTTGCTACCATACGCAAAAATAAGCTTCGTACCTTTTTAACCGGATTTAGCGTTGCCTGGGGCATTTTTATGCTCATCGTGTTGCTGGGTGCAGGAAACGGACTTGAAAACGGTATCCGTGAAGAATTTAAAGGGGATGCGGTAAACAGCATATGGATTTATTCAGGTCAGACCAGTAAGGCTTATAAAGGGATGCAGCCCGGCCGACGAATCCAGTTTACCAACAAAGATTATGATCAAACCGTGCTAAAAACTGAAGGTATCGAGTATGCATCTGCCAGGTTAAGCATTCGTAGTGACCAAACCATAGCTTATGGTAATGAATATGGCAACTGGGAAATTGTTACCGTTCATCCGGGGACACAATACATTGAGGAAACCACTTCAGTAGAAGGTCGCTTTATCAATGAAATGGATATTCAAAAAAGACGTAAGGTAGTTGCAATAAGCACTATTGTAAGAAACAATCTCTTTAAAAAGGATTCAACCAAAGTCCTTGGTGAATTTATAAAGGTTAAGAATGTTCCGTTTCAGGTAGTTGGTGTATTTACCGATGCAGCAGAAAGGGATATGCGGAGGGTTTATCTCCCGATTTCCACGGCACAAACTGTATATAACCAGGCAAACAGAATCAATAACCTTGCTTTTACCACGGGGGACATGACTGCTGAGCAGAGCATAAAAACAACCGAAATGGTTAGAGAACAATTTGCAAAACGCCATAAGTTTGATATTGAAGATAAACGGGCCATTTGGATCCGCAACAATGTTGAACAGTTTTCAAAATTTAAAAGTTTGTTTAACGGCATTGCACTTTTTGTATGGGTTATTGGCGTATTTACATTGATTGCGGGTGTGGTGGGTGTGAGCAATATTATGATCATAACTGTAAAAGAACGCACCAAAGAAATTGGCGTACGAAAAGCCATTGGAGCAACCCCGGGATCCATCATTGGGCTCGTGTTGCTGGAGTCACTCATCATCATGGCAGTTGCCGGATACATTGGTCTTGTATTGGGAATCGGTTTGCTTGAATTTCTGTCACCAAAATTTGCTGATTCCGGAACCTTCTTTAAAAATCCCGGTGTTGAAATAAATATTGCGGTTTATGCAACAGTTCTGCTCATCGTTTGTGGCGTCATCGCGGGATTTTTTCCCGCGCTTAAAGCCGCGAAAATAAAACCAATAATTGCACTCCGTGATGAATAAAAAAGCAAACCTTAAAAAACAATTGTATGTTTGACATCGATCGTTGGCAGGAAGTATACCATGCCTTAAAAAGCAATAAACTCAGAACAGCTTTAACCATGTTTGGTGTGTTCTGGGGCATATTCATGCTAATCATCATGATGGGTGCAGGTACAGGTCTTGAAAATGGTGTTTACAACGGTATGGGCGATTTTGCTACCAATAGCGTATTCATGTGGTCACAACGCACAACCAAGCCATACAAAGGATTTCCGAAAGGTCGAAGTTACAATTTCAACAATGATGATACAAAGGCCATTTTGCAAAACGTGCCTGAAATAAAAGTGCTTGCTCCGCGCCTTGAGCCAAGGGGAGGCGGTAATGGCCAAAACAATGTAATCCGGGGAAAGAAAGCCGGCGCTTTTAGTATTTTGGGCGATTACCCGGAATACAATCAGATTGATCCTATGGACATTACTTATGGCAGGTTTATTAATAATTATGATATCCGCGACAGAAGAAAAGTAGCAGTGCTTGGAGCCCGTGTTGTAGATGTGCTGTTCGAAGAAGGGGAGAAAATCATAGGTGAATATATCAAAATACAGGGAGTTTATTTTAAGGTAGTGGGTGTTTTTAAATCAAAACATAATGGAGGTTGGGCCGAATGGCAGGAAAAAAGTGTTTTTATGCCGTTCACAACACTCCAGAAAACATACAATTACGGTAATAGGGTTGGATATTATTCCATGGTATCGTACGATGAATACCGGGCAACCATGGTTGAAGAAAAGGTAAAAAAGCTTTTGAGAAAACGTCATAGCATACATCCGGATGATATGGAAGCCATTGGCTCGCATAATGTTGAAAAAGAGTTTTTAAAATTTAAAGGACTCTTCACAGGCATTTCTATTCTTGTTTGGATTGTTGGTACCGGTACATTGATTGCAGGGGTAATTGGTGTTAGTAATATCATGCTTGTAATTGTTAAAGAACGAACCAGGGAAATTGGAATACAGCGAGCCCTGGGTGCAAAGCCCTGGAATGTAATTACACAGATTTTAACCGAATCCGTGGTTCTTACAGCCATTGCTGGTTTCATTGGCTTGTTGTTTGGTGCAGGACTACTTGAGGTAGTTAGCTCAGTTCTGGCAAAAAATCCTTCAGAAAATGCGATGTTTACACAGCCGGGCATTGATTTCAACATCGCTATCAATGCTTTGATTATTTTAATATTTGCAGGTCTTTTCGCTGGATTTATTCCTGCAAAAAGAGCCGTAAAGATTAAGCCTATTGAAGCTTTAAGAACCGAATAGTAAAACCATTAAATAATAAAAGGAAATGAAAAAGGTATTGTTAATTATATTTTTAGTGCTTATAGTTGGCGGCTGCGCATGGCTGTTCGTATATCTGTATAACAAATCCAAAGAAAAACCGGAGTTTTGGGAAACCCAGAAACCAAAAATTGACAACATCATAAAAAAAACAGTAGCTACAGGAGCGGTAGTACCCAGAAAGGAAATCGAAATAAAACCTCATGTTTCCGGTATTATCGAAACCGTGTATATTGAACCAGGTGACGAGGTTCAGGAGGGTGACTTAATCGCTAAGGTTAAAATTATTCCTGATATGGTAAGTTTGAACAATGCAGAATCGCGTCTCAATAAAGCTAAATTGCGTCATGAAGATGCCAAAATCGTATATGAACGTCAACGAAAAGTGTTTGACGAAGGCGTAATCCCTGAAGCAGAATTTCAACAGTATGAGTTGGATTATCAAAGCGCCATCGAGGAACTGGAAGCAGCCGAAAACAATCTGCAATTGATTAAAGAAGGAGTCACCAAAAAATCCGGGCAGGCATCCAATACCTTCATTAAATCTACCATTACAGGAATGGTACTCGATGTTCCCGTAGAACAGGGTAATTCAGTTATTCAGGCGAATACCTTTAATGAAGGAACTACGATCGCTTCCGTTGCTGACATGGGTGAAATGATATTTGAAGGAAAAGTTGATGAGACTGAAGTTGGCAAAATTAAGCCCGGCATGGACCTGGTATTGTCAATTGGTGCAATTGAAGATGAAACTTTCGATGCAACGCTCGAATACATCTCTCCCAAAGGAGTTGAAGAAAACGGCGCCATTCAGTTTGAGATTAAAGCAGATGTAATGCTTAAAAAGGGATATTTCATCCGGGCCGGTTATAGCGCAAACGCCGATATAGTTCTCGATAAGCGTGATAGCGTGATGGTCATCTCCGAATCGCTGTTGAAATTCGAAGAAAACAAAGATTCGGTTTTTGTTGAAGTGGAAACCGAACCCCAAAATTTTGAAAAAAAATACATAGAAACAGGTCTCTCTGATGGCATTAATATCGAAGTGCTTTCGGGTATCAAATTAGATGACAAAGTAAAGTCCAACAAGAAAAAAGAACCGGAAAAGAAAAAAAGTACCTGATTCAGGATTAAATAAACGCGTTTAGGCAAACATCCACTACCTGAATTCAGGTAGCGGATGTTTTATTTTTGGATTTTGCAACCAAATGATAAAGTGTAGAATCAATTCCACACATCCCCCGAATTCTACTCTTTCTGTTAAATTAACAAATTGAATGGAAACTTCCCTATCTTACTGATCGGTTGTTGATTATCTGTCCTGTGTTTGAGTTTGAAAATCTTCTGATTATTTCTGTCCGAATTTTGAACTATAATCAGTAAAAATATTTACAACATGGACACAATTGTCATCTATGCACAATTCCTGGAAAAACATGAAAACGTTTTAACCTATGGGATTCGTCTTGCAGAGCATCTGAACAAAAACATAAAAATGGTGCACGTAATTGATACCCGAAACATGGACTTTTACAGGGGATTTTCTGATCCCGATGGAACCCTTGCATCTGCCAGCAGTTACGAGCTGATGGAAGAGCAAAAAAAAGTTGCCCACAAATATTTCACAGACCTTAAAGCGGATTTTCAGAAGCAGTTTCAACTTAATTGTGAGATTGAAATAAGGTTAGAAATAGGAAATACAGAAATGATTCTTTCCGAAGAGGCGAAGAATAAAAAAACCTACTTGTTTTTAATGCCTCATGGAATTGAAGGTGAAGTCCGTTACCTGATTAATGATAACAGTTATTACATCGAAGAGGCAAAGTGCCCGGTTATGATTGTTCCCGGGGAAGCAAAATTTAAGCAAGTGAACAATATTATTTATGCAACCGATTATCAGAAGCAGGACGTGGAGTCAATTAAAATATTGGCAGATTTGGCTGAACATTTTCAGTCGGGAGTAACAGCCCTGCATGTTGTTGAAGATAAGAAAAAATTTGAAGATTCACTTGAAGACAGAGGATTTAGAAGTATGCTGGAAAATGAACTGAAATACAAATCGTTGGATTTTGCCAGTGTTGATGGTAACGATGATGTTGCCAATGCCATTGTGAGCTATGCCGGGTCAAACCAGGCAGATATTATTGCACTGTTGAAAGAAAACCGCAATTTCTGGGAAAGACTTTTTCATCCGAGTGTTAGTAAAGAAGTCATTAATGAATCAAAACTGCCGGTGATTATTTTCAATAAAGAAATGTTTTCCCCCTCATAATCTATTAAAATTAAATCAAAAAAACATAGAATCGTTATTATGGAAAAGACAAAGTTAAAAACACACGCGAAATTAGGATTTACTGATCTGGAAACTGCTGAAGTAGTAAATAACCTGAATAAATTACTGGCCAACTATCATATCCAGTATCAGAAATTAAGAAATTTTCACTGGAATGTAAAAGGCTCCGATTTCTTCGATTTGCATGATCATTTTGAAGAACAGTATGAAATCTCAAAGAAGAACATTGATGTTATCGCAGAGCGAATCAGGGTATTTGGAAAAACTCCATTGAGTACCTTGAAAGACTATCTTGAAGTAGCCGAAATAGAGGAGGTAAGTCCTGAGTTAGCGGCTGTAGAAATGGTACGCGAGGTTCTGAACGATTTTCAAATGCTGCTATCATTTATGGTTGATGCATCCGAAGCAGCGCAGGATGTAGGCGATGTTGGAACCGTAGACATTATAAATAAAATGATAATACATCTCGAAAAGTCCCATTGGATGTTTTCTGCCTGGCTTAACCAGGGCAAGCAAGACGTAAAATCAAAAGTTATGAATAGCTGATTATCCGGCATCGATTGTTTAACAATAAAACAATGCAGGTTTGAACGGGTATTCGAACCAGTTTTATACATTGGTTGAAATTTTATTATAACAACATTAAATAATAAACGTTAATTTTAAGGTGATGCTATATCATACCTATTTGATAGCTTTGCCTGGTCGGAAGAAATATATATTTTTAATACAATGTTACGTGAAATTTATTAACGACAAAAAATTTCTCGGCTCAAAGATCATCTACGATTTTGCAAAAGAAACAGGTGATTTGACCATGTTTACAGGTAAAGTATTTGGTTCGTTTTTTAAGAAGCCCTTTGAGCATAAGGAATTTATGAAACATGCATACTATTATGGTTATAATACGTTTATGCTCATTGCCATTACCAATTTTATCATGGGGCTTGTGTTAACTTTGCAATCCCGTCCGGTGCTTGTTGAGTTTGGAGCAGAAGCATGGTTGCCAGGTATGGTCTCCATTTCCATTATCAGGGAAATCGGCCCGGTGATTACAGCACTCATTTGCGCCGGGAAAATAGGCTCGGGGATTGGTGCTGAACTTGGCTCCATGAAAGTCACAGAGCAAATCGATGCCATGGAAGTTTCCGGCGCGAACCCCATCAAGTACGTAGTTGCATCACGGGTACTGGCAACAACAGTTATGATTCCGATATTGGTTATTTTTGCTGATTTTATAGGATTATTAGGTTCCTACGTGGCAATTATCATCAGAAGTAAAATTTCGCTAATGGTATTTTTCAGAGATGCACTTGATGTATTGGAATTGATAGACATTATCCCGGCAACCATTAAATCGATAATATTTGGATTTTTCATCGGACTGATTGGGTGTTACAAAGGTTATACAACAGGCCAGGGTACAGAAGCAGTGGGGCAGTCAGCAAATTCAGCGGTTGTTACAGCTTCACTGACCATATTTATTATTGATTTGGTTGTCGTTCAAATCATTGATCTGATGAATTTTTTATAACAATGCTAATGAACAATGTTATTGAAATCGAAGGGCTGAAAAAATCGTTTACCGAAGGTGACGTCTTAACGGATGTTAATCTTTCTTTGGAAAAAGGGAAGAACATCGTTGTCATGGGAAGATCTGGTACGGGTAAATCGGTATTACTTAAATGCATTGTGAAACTCATTGAACCTGATGGTGGCACTATACGGGTATTTGACACTAATATGCTCGAAATTTCCGCTGATAAACTCGAAGAATTCCGGAAAAGAATAGGATATGTCTTTCAGGGAGGAGCTTTGTATGATTCAATGTCAGTGCGGGAAAATCTTGAATTTCCTTTGCGACGAACAAAAAACATGCAAAACAAAGGAGAACTTAATGACCTGGTAGATGAAGCGCTTGAAAATGTAGGATTATCTGAAGCAATCGATAAAATGCCTTCGGAACTTTCCGGTGGTATGAAAAAAAGGGTAGGGTTGGCACGAACCCTCATCATGAAGCCGGAAATAATTCTGTATGATGAACCTACCACAGGTCTTGACCCGATTACATCACGTGAAATTAGTGAATTGATGATTTCCGTCAGAGAAAAATATCATACAACGGCGTTAACTGTTACACATGATGTAAAATGCGCTCGGCTCACCGGCGATTGGGTTAAGCTGCTAAAAAATGGTAAATTTTATGCAGAAGGAACATTTGATGACCTCAGAGGTTATACTGAAACTGAAATTAAGGAGTATTTTGTTTAATTGGATTTATAATGGCAAACACAAAACTAAACAATGTTAAACTTGGTCTGCTCATTACAGGTGGCATCGTATTACTTTTTGCCGGCCTGTTTTATGTAGGACGGCAGCAGAATCTGTTTACAAATGTGCATTACCTCAATGCGTATTTTAATGATGTCAGGGGGCTTCAGGAAGGTAATAATGTAAGGTATTCGGGTATAGATGTTGGAACAGTGGATGATATTAAGATTATTAGTGATACCCTTGTAAAGGTAAGATTTAGTATTCGAAAAAACATTGCCCGGTTTGTAAAGGAAGATTCTCAGGCTGAAATTGGTACGGAAGGCCTCATGGGAAACAAGATACTGGTTGTTTATCCTGGATCACCCGATGCTGAAAGTTTAAAGGAAAATGGTGAAGTACCTGTTAATCCAACTCTTGATTTTGATGATTTAATGAAGGAATTGGGAAATACATCAACCAAAATAAATGAAATTACAACAAACATAAACAAAATTACAACAAAGTTAAATAGTGGTTATGGACTGTTAGGAAAACTATTGAACGACACGGTTATGCCCGCGCAGGTTGATATTCTGGGTAACAACGTCTTGCAGGCTTCAAGGAATATCAACAGCATTTCCGAAAAAATTAACAATGGAGAAGGGGACCTGGGTAAACTGCTAAATAATGATGAAATTTCAGAAAGTTTGAACCAGAGTTTAAAAAATATCGACTCCCTCGGTGCCGAGGCAGAACGATTAACTGAAAATTTAAACATGGTAACAAAACAGATGATTCATGGAAAAGGGGCGGTTAATAAATTATTGTATGACTCCGTTTTTGCAGAAAAACTGGATCGTTCCATGGAAAAAATTGATGAAACTGTAGTTGAAATAAAACAAGCGTCCGAAGCAGTTAGCGAAAGTTGGATTTTACGTCTGTTTTCCGGGAAAGACAAAAAAGAGAAGGAAAAAAAGGGTGGTTGATATGTATCTTTATTCCCCAAACTGAGCAATAAAATCCTCAACATTCCCCATCAATTGACATACGGATAATCTCAATAACCGATATACCGGATGGAGTTCCTTGTGTGTGCATATCCGTGCATGTTGGCACAATTATTACATGAATTTCATTGTTAAGAAGAACGAAAAATATTGCAGTGTAATCTGTTTAAATGAAATCATATGGACAAAGTATTTGAAAATAACATCATAAAGATAAAACATGATACAGAGAAATCTTTACTCCTGGTTGACTGGTCAGAACAATGCGGCAATTTGCTTAGTGAAGATTATGATAATGAACTGAAAAAAATTCATGTGGCAGCTCAAATCAACGGTTGTAAATACCTTTTGGTGAATATGAATGAGTGCCGCTACATTGAAACCGATCAACATCATCGATGGTTTGAAAATACAATTTTTTCTAAATACTCCGACATTGGAGCCAGAAAAATTGCATTTGTTGTACCAGATAATTTATTTGCGCAGGTATCATTTGAAGCCAATCAAATGTCTTTGAAAGAAACAGATACTCAAATCCAGTATTTCAAAGATGTCGATAAAGCCAGATTGTGGTTGGATGCCGATTAAGATGTTATTTCCATCCGTTTGGTTTATTGTGTTTAATGGATAAGCCAATGCCATTGTAAGCATATACGCTTGTTGGGACAGTTATGTATAGTGACCTTATAGCATTGTTGCTTCGATGGTTTTTTGTCTTACCGGTACCGATGTATTTAGCCTCATTAAATTGTGAAATGTCTGCCCCATAAATTGTAGAAATGATTTCACAACTTGAAGTTTCGGATTGCAATGAAAATGCCGTGGCTATATTTTTTAGTTACATCATAATATGAAAAGAAAATAAAATACAAGGTAATCCCGAACCGATTGTTATCGTTGACTAA
>CAZAMT010000108.1:0-12460 GCA_964486145.1 uncultured Bacteroidales bacterium | reverse complement strand
GGAGTTCAACGAAGTTAATTAATAAGGCTATGTTTAATGCAACAGGATAATGCAAAACATAATTCTTTAAAAAAGCGACTATCAGAGCAGGAAGAGGAATTGTTTTTATTGCGAAAAAAAGAAAAAGACTATCTGGAACGAATTTCTGCTCTCAGGAAACAATTATCCCGTTTAACCAACGAGAAATCAAAACTGAATATAGTTTCAGAAGAATTTGTTGAAAAAATTATTCTATTCGATGAAAACCTTACACCTGTATTTGCAAGCCCCTCTGTTTTGCTGATGCTCGGATGCACACTGGATCAATTCAAATCAAATACCTTTTATACATATCTCCATAAAGATGATTACGATGTATTGCTTGATATTAAAACGTCATTTGAAGGATCAAAAAAAGAAACTCTTTCAAGAAACTTCAGGTTAAAGCACAGCAACAGGAAATACATAAATATTGAAAGTACCTTTTCTTATATTACAGACGAAAAGACGGATTTCAGGGTCATTATTTCTTTCAATAAAATCAAAAATACGGACATATCAATTCACTCAGACCTGCAGAAAAACAATGATACTGACCCAAAATCGCGTAGTTTGGAAGAAATGGTTTCTGTATTCAGTGATAATCATTTGCACTACATAACCCATTCAATAAAATCAATTCTTGGGTATTCTCAAAATGAGTTTCTTTCAGTAAATCATTTTGATCTATTCCACCCCGATGAGAAAGAAACCTTGATTCAAATTATAAATAAACGAATTCATTTAAAATCCAGGGAAAAATTCCGTTATGTTTACCGGCAACGACATAAAAACGGGACATTTGTTTGGCTGGAATCAACCGTTGTTTATAAAAAAACACATACAAACCATGTCAATTCAATTGTTTTCACATCCAGAATCCCTGACCGTATCGCTGAATCCTTTTACTTAAAATCAGCCAATCAGAAATTAAAAGCATTTAAGCTCATTCGAAAAGAAATAATAGCCGCCAGCGATGAAACAAAATATATTGTCAATGCCTTAAAAATAATACACGATATCGTTGGATATCAGATCGTTATTTCGCATACTTTTATAGGAAATTCGAGAAAAAAAATACATATTTCCGAAGGGAAAAGGAATGTTTTTGGTTCTGCACAATCCAGACATGATATCTGGAATATGTTTTTCAAAAAAGAAGGCCCCGCCGGCCCAACTCTGTTAACAGGGGAAGTACAAGTAATACATATCAAGGATATTGTTCACGGCCCCTGGACTGAACTTTTTGTAAATGCAAATATCAAAGAAATATGTTTTGTACCTTTGATGGTATCTAAAGAAATCAGCGGAATCATTTCTTTCTTTTCAACCAGTGAGAATACATTTAATGTTCAGGAAATAAGCTACATGTTAGAAATTTCAGATGACATTGGCCATGGCATTTCCCACATTCGAAGTAAACAAAACAAAGAGGCGGTTGAAAACCAATTACGCATCAACGAAGAAAAATATAGAAACCTTTTCTATTTTGCTCCACTCGGATTTTTCAGATCAACTTCTGATGGCAGGTTTACCGAATTAAACATTGCCATGGCACAAATGCTGGGCTATGACACACCCGAAGAGGTGATGGAGAATGTAACAGATATTTCCAGGCAGTTGTACACCGAACCCGAGAAACGCCATAAAATAATTGACTATTGCAAAAAAAGCGCTTCAGTTCATCAATTTGAGAACACATACCGCAAACTGGATGGTTCAACTTTCATAGCCAATCTCTATTTGAGAGTTGTATCAAATGAACATGGTGAGATCGAATACCTCGAGGGAATGTTGGAGGATATTACTTTCCGAAAGACAACTGAACAAACAATCAAAGAAAACCAGGATCGTTTAACAAAATTAAATACAATTCTGAATGAAACCGAATCACTGACAGGTATTGGAGGTTTCGAGTGGAATATCAAGGAAGATATTTTAATTATCTCCCAGGGATGCCAGAAAATGTATGGCTTCTATGAAAACTACATCCCGTATAAACGCGTAAAAGGCCTGGCTCATTCGGAAGATTTGGATTATATTCTTGCTGAAATCGATAAAGCACTTAAAGGCGAGAATGATTTAAATATTGAATTTCGTATTATCCGAAATGATAATAAACAACAGCGCCATTTAAAATCAAGAGCAAAGGTAATCTTTAATGCCCTTGGAGAGCCCGTGAAAATGTATGGATCAGTGCAGGATGTTACAGAATACAAACGTAGTTTGGAAGCCCTGACTGAAAGCGAACAGAAATACCGGTTCCTGGCCAATTCAACCTCTGAATTAATATGCCTGCACGATGTTGACGGGAAATACCTGCATGTATCACCTTCAGTAAAAAAGATGCTGGGTTACGAAATGCATGAACTCGAAGGATCCAACGCTTATGATTTGTTTCATCCTGATGACAGTAATAAAATTCGACAAGACAGTCATAACAAAGCCCTGAACGGCCAACCTGTTACCGGAATGGAATACCGGATCAGGAAAAAGGACGGGTCATACTGCTGGTTTGATACATACACTGATCTCATTTTCGACCAACAGGGCAAGGTGAAATCGCTTATTACCAGATCAAGGGATATCACCGAGAAAATAAAAAGCCAACAGGAATTAAAAGCAAGTGAAGAGAAACTGAAAATTGCGCTGAATGTAGCTGTTGCTGATCCATGGGAATTCAACCTGGTGACAAAGGAATTAACGTACAGTGAAAAATGGATCAACAGACTTGGATATTCAACGGAAGAATTGTCCTACGCGCTTGATAAAATTTATAAAATTATCCATGAAGATGACCTGAAAAAATCACTAAAAAAACTCCAGGACCACATTAATGGAAAAACCCCTTACTATGAATCGGAAGCCAGAATAAAAATGAAAAACGGGCAGTGGTTTTGGATTCTTTCGCGCGGTACTGTTGTTGAATGGGACCAAAACAACAACCCTGTCCTGGTACGAGGCATTAATTTTGACATTACCAAACAAAAAAACGCCGAAAAAGCGCTTCTCGAAAGTGAAGAACGCTTTCGTGCCGCTTTTAAACAGGATAATTCCATTAAACTCATCATCGATTCCCAATCAGGTAAAATTCTCCAGGCCAACGAGGCAGCTTCAAAATTTTACGGTTATCAACTAAAAGAGCTTGAAAGAAAAACCATTTACGACATCAATATTCTCAGTAAAGATGATATCAAAAAAGAAATGCACCTTGCATCTTTGCAAAATAAAAATCAGTTTTACTTTAAGCATCAACTAAAAAACGGAAATATAAAGGATGTGGTTGTGTATTCGACCCCCATTGAATATGGCGGCAAAAAACGACTGTTTTCCATCATCTACGATGTTACCGACCAGTTACAGGCAGAGCAGGCCTTAAAAATCAGCGAAGAACGATTAAAACAAGCCGAAGCAGCCGGAAAACTGGGACATTACGAAATCAACATTGCTACCGGAAATGTGAATTGGTCTGATGAAGTTTATCGGATTTTTAACTATCAAAAGAATGAAATAACACCAGACATTGAATTCTTCAGAAGATCATTGCATCCTGATGATCGGGAAAAAGTTATGGATTTATTTATGGAATGTACCCGTGAACATAAAGAATTTAATCTTGAATACAGGATTATTCAAAAATCCAAGAACATCCGATACGTCCAAAGCAAAGGTTATTTGAAGTATGATGACAATGGAGAACCAGTTAGCATGTTCGGTACATTCCAGGATATTACTGAAAAATGGCTGGTACAACAAGCAATGGCCGAAAGTGAAGAAAAATACAGAAAATTAATCGCCGGGATGAATGACGGTGTTGTACTTCATGATCATCATGGTCAAATCATTTCCCACAATCCTGCAGCATTGTCAATTTTGAATGTCACAGAAGAAGAACTGAAAACATTAACAACAAACAGTAAGGAATTATCATTCCTGCATGAAGACGGTAGTTCATTTCCATTGAATGAGCATCCGGCTTACGCAACACTGCGAACCGGAAAGCCGGCAAGCAATGTTATTATGGGCATTCAAAAACAAGGCAAACCGGTAACATGGATTACGATAAATTCACTACCGTTGCGATTGTCAAATTCCGAAAAGACGTTTGCCATGGTTACATTTTCGGATATTACCATTTTGAAAACTACTGAAAAACAACTTCGGGATTTAAACGCTACAAAAGACAAACTTCTTTCCATCATTGCTCATGACCTTACGAATCCTTTTAATTCACTTCTTGGATTTAGTAAATTGCTCCGGGAACATGTGAAAAAAGGAAACTTCGATAAACTGGATTATTTCAGCAACTTATTGTACCAATCGGCCCAACAGGGTCATATCCTGTTAAAAAATCTTCTAGAATGGTCGCGATCGCAAACCGGAAGAATATCTTTTAATCCAGAAAGTACCGTCATTTCAGATGTGATTACAGAAGTTTTTAACCTGCACTATTTTATTGCTGAACGAAAAAAAATTGTGCTTGAGTACAACTCGGATAAAGATGTGAACGTGTTTGCAGATGTCAACATGCTTCTTACAATTCTTAGAAATCTGGTATCCAATGCAATTAAATACACAAACGAAGGAGGTAAAGTAACTGTCTCCGTAAGGAAACAGAATGATACAGTAACTTTTCAGGTAAAAGACAATGGTGTTGGGATAGAAAAACATATTCTTGTCAATCTATTTGAAATTGGCAAGGAGTATACAGCGCCGGGCACGTATGAAGAAAAAGGCACAGGCCTTGGATTAATTATTTGTAAGGACTTCATTGAACGGCATGGGGGAAAATTAAACATTGCAAGTGAGCCGGGCAAAGGTTCGGTGTTTTCATTTACCATCCCGGATGTAAACTCCAAACTTCAGTAAGTAATTTCGATTCAAATTACGGTAATTAAAAAAGGCCATCCCGGATGGGACAGCCTCATGATATGTTAAAAATTTTTCAATTTACTTTACCTCTTCAAAGTCAACGTCAGTAACTTCCGAGTCATTGTCACCTCCGCCACCTTTGGAGCCTCCGCCTTGCTGGCTCTGCCCGCCGGCTTCGGCGCCTTGCTCGCCACCGCCTTGCGCGTCACCAGCCTGCTGACCGGCTTTGTACATTTCTTCGGATGCTGCCTGCCACACGGTATTGAGCTCAGCCGTTGCTTTATCAATCGCTTCAACATCCTGCGATTTATGCGCTTCTTTTAATTTGTTCAATGCTTCTTCAATGGGGCCTTTTTTATCAGCCGGAAGCTTGTCACCAAACTCTTTTAATTGCTTTTCACTCTGGAAAATCAAGCTATCTGCTGCATTCAGCTTATCAATGCGTTCTTTGGCTTGCTTATCCGTTTCCTCATTCGCTTTGGCTTCATCGCGCATTCGTTTAATTTCATCTTCACTTAATCCTGATGATGCTTCAATACGGATACGTTGTTCTTTACCGGTTCCTTTATCTTTTGCTGAAACATTTAAAATACCGTTTGCATCAATATCAAAAGTCACCTCAATTTGAGGAACGCCCCTCGGAGCAGGTGGAATACCATCAAGGTGGAACCTGCCTATGGTTTTATTATCATTTGCCATGGGCCGTTCTCCCTGCAACACATGAATTTCAACCGATGGCTGATTATCAGCAGCTGTTGTAAATGTTTCTGATTTTTTGGTCGGAATGGTTGTATTTGATTCAATCAACTTGGTAGACACTCCACCCATCGTTTCAATGCCCAGTGAAAGTGGAGTAACATCAAGAAGCAATACATCTTTTACCTCACCGGTAAGCACTCCGCCCTGAATTGCGGCACCAATGGCAACCACTTCATCCGGATTCACCCCTTTGGAAGGCTTTTTCCCAAAAAACTTTTCAACGACTTCCTGAATCGCAGGAATACGCGTTGACCCGCCAACAAGAATAACCTCATCGATATCTGAAGAATTCATACCTGCATCAGATAATGCTTTTTTACAGGGATCTACGGTTCTTTGGATCAAATGATCGGAAAGTTTCTCAAACTGTGCTCTTGTAAGTGTTTTTACAAGGTGTTTCGGAATACCGTCAACCGGCATAATGTACGGCAGATTTATCTCTGTACTTGTTGAACTTGACAGTTCGATTTTAGCTTTTTCAGCCGCTTCTTTCAGCCGCTGCAATGCCATTGCATCTTTACGTAAGTCAATTCCTTCATCATTTTTAAACGCTTCAGCAAGCCAGTCGATAATTACCTCATCAAAATCATCACCGCCAAGGTGCGTGTCACCGTTGGTTGATTTCACCTCAAAAACACCATCACCCAATTCCAAAATGGAAATATCAAAAGTACCACCACCAAGGTCATACACAGCCACCTTCATGTCTCTGGACTTTTTATCAAGTCCGTAAGCCAGTGATGCAGCAGTAGGCTCGTTGATAATTCTTTTAACATTCAATCCTGCAATTTCACCGGCTTCCTTGGTTGCCTGTCGCTGTGAATCGCTAAAATAAGCCGGCACTGTAATTACTGCATCTGTAACCTCCTGGCCAATATAGTCTTCAGCCGTTTTTTTCATTTTCTGAAGTACCATAGCGGAAATCTCCTGGGGTGTAAATTTTCGATCATCAATTTCAACCCTTGGAGTATTGTTGTCACCTTTTATAACTTTATATGGAACACGGTTTATTTCCCGGCTTACCTTATCATAGGTTTCACCCATAAACCGCTTTATTGAAGACACAGTTTTTTTTGGATTTGTAATTGCCTGCCTTTTCGCTGGATCACCAACTTTACGTTCACCGTTTTCAACAAAAGCAACAACCGATGGTGTGGTTCTCTTTCCTTCGCTATTCGGAATTACAACCGGTTCATTTGCTTCCATTACCGAAACGCAGGAGTTAGTTGTACCTAAGTCAATACCTATAATTTTACCCATATTCTTATGTTTTTTTTAATTAAATTCTTAAAGTTGTCACATGAAAGTCAATCATTATGCCATTAGAGATATTGTGCAATAATGACACACCCGGTTCATCATCTGCCAGCATTCAATGGTGACAAAAAGACAGAATGACATGGTAGAAAACACCGGTACAGCATCTTTCTTTAAAACAATGTAAATTTATATCATCGATTTTTTATTATAATTTCTGTTTTTCAGGTGTATGTCCTAATTTTGACACCTTAAACAAAACTAAAACACATGTCAATTCACGGAAAAGTAAAAAAAGTTACCACACATGTTCTTCAGGAAATGAAGCTTCATGAAGAAAAAATATCCATGTTAACCGCTTATGATTATTCAATGGCGCGCATTATTGATTCAGCGGGAACCGACGTAATCCTTGTAGGCGACTCAGCTTCGAATGTTATGGCGGGATATGAAACCACACTGCCCATTACTTTAAATGAAATGATTTATCATGCATCCTCTGTGGTGAGAGGAGTTAACAGGGCATTGGTTGTGGTTGATTTGCCATTTGGAGCATATCAGGGGAATTCAAAAGAAGCATTGAATTCAGCCATCCGGATAATGAAGGAAACAGGTGCCGGCGCCGTGAAACTGGAAGGTGGAAAAGAAATCAGTGAGTCCATTCAACGTATTTTGTCTGCCGGAATTCCAGTCATGGGGCACCTTGGTCTTACACCGCAATCAATCCATAAATTTGGTACGTATGTTGTCAGGGCCAAGGCAGAAGAGGAAGCTGATAAACTGGTTAGCGATGCCAGGTTGCTCGAAAGCATTGGATGCTTTAGTATTGTTCTTGAAAAAATTCCGGCTGCACTTGGCGGAGATGTCGCGGGAAAAGTAAAAATACCAATAATTGGTATTGGAGCCGGTCCGGATGTTGACGGTCAGGTGCTTGTAACTCACGACATGTTAGGCATCACCCAGGAATTTTCTCCAAGATTTTTGAGACGGTATCATAATCTGTTTGCTGAAATTAAAGGTGCCGTTTCCAATTACATACACGATGTAAAAATCCGGGATTTTCCGAATGAAAAAGAACAATACTAACAAATCACATGAAATTCCCATGGTTCCAAAAACATCTATGCGCCTTAATACAAATGCCATGTATTTTGTATTGAATGAATCAAACGATTATTTGTGAAAATCATTTACGAAGACAATCATATTCTTGCCATAAACAAATGCTTTTCTGAGATTGTGCAGGGCGACATTACCGGAGATGTATCGCTGGACAAGTTGCTAAAACAATATCTCAAGGAAAAATACAACAAACCCGGAAACGTATTCCTCGGGGTGACACATCGCCTTGACAGACCAGCCAGCGGGGTATTGCTTTTTGCAAAAACCAGTAAAGCACTTTCAAGGCTTAATGAAATGTTCAGGAACAATACAATTAAAAAAACATACTGGGCCATTGTAAAAACATTGCCAAATCCGGTAGAAGGAGTATTGTTACACCACATGCAAAAAAATCAAAAACAAAACAAATCTTATTGCTACAACGAAGAAGTAAAGGGGTCGAAAAAAGCTGAATTGAATTACAAGGTCATTTCAAGTTCCAAAACCTATCATCTCATTGAAATCCTCCTGAAAACGGGTCGTCACCACCAGATCCGCGCACAACTGGCTGAAATTGGAAGTCCCATCAAAGGTGATATCAAGTATGGATTTTCCAGAACCAACGAATACTCCGGTATTGCCCTGCATGCCCGAAAAATTGAATTTACACATCCGGTGAAAAAGACGCCATTGATTATTGAAGCTGCCACACCGGATGAAGAAAAGCTTTGGTCTGTATTACAAAGTACTGATTAACTGAAGAATACAATGACATCGTTAATAACATCTTAATAATTTTAATCTTCTGTATATACCAGAGGGCCTGTTAATTCGTTATTTTTACCCAAAAGGCCTTTATTTATGGGAAAAACGCTGAGCATTGCCGTTTTTATGGGAATATGTTTTGTACAAATTGTTACCGGACAACATAAAAGACTTACAAGACAGGAATACATTGCCATGTATAAGGACATCGCCGTCCGCGAAATGGAACGTACCGGAATTCCGGCAAGCATAACCCTTGCCCAGGGAATACTTGAGTCCGGTGATGGAAACAGCACCCTTGCCAGAAAAGCCAATAACCATTTTGGTATTAAATGTCATGGCGACTGGAAAGGTAAAAAGGTTTACCACGATGATGACGCTAAAAATGAGTGTTTTCGAAAGTACCGAAATGCCGATGAATCGTTTGTTGATCATTCTGAGTTTCTTGTATATCGTTCAAGATACCGTTTTTTATTTGATCTTAAACCCGATGACTACAAAGGTTGGGCGCGCGGACTTAAAAAGGCAGGATATGCCACCAGTCCAACCTATGCGCGAAGACTTATCGAAATCATTGAAGACAATGAATTGTATATGTACGATAATCCGAAGCGCCTTGTCGAAGAACCCTGGGCCAATGATGAAATAACAGCAAATAAACGGGTATCAAGAACTATACGCGAAAACAACCGAATTAAATTTGTTGTTGCTAAGAAAGATGATACTTTTCGTACACTTGCCGCCGAACTGGATAAATTTCCCGGTGAACTGGCCAGATATAATGAAAAGGAAATTACCGAACCTTTAACAGATGGTGAAATAGTTTACATTCAACCAAAACGCAACAAGGCCGAACACGGGAAGGATTTCCATGTTGTATCGGAAGGCGAAACCATGTATTCCGTATCACAAAAATACGGTATTAAGCTTGACAAACTGTATAAGAAAAATGACATGGAGAAAGGTACAAAACCCGAAGAAGGCCAGCAATTGTGGTTGAGAAAAAACAAAGGAGGTTTAGGTCTGTTCGATTTTCTTAAATCAGGAAAATCCAATAAAAACGATAAAAAGAAAAATGAATCCAATGATTTTGAAATCGAATTTGAGGGATAACCAGCGTATAAAAAAAGTGTTTAATTTCAGTTATTTATACTACAAATCGAACCTTGATTTTTTAAACCCATTCATTTGCTGTTCCTTCAGGGAAATTTTAATCATCACGTTTAAATCACCAATCGTCATGTCAGACAAATTCACGCGATCCGGGTCTATCCTGTTGTTTTTTCTTTTGACCTCATTCATCTCCATAAATGCTCAACTGTATTCAAAGTTCATAATTGTCGACCAAATAGGTTATCTTCCGGATGCCAGAAAAATCGCAGTCATTAAAAATCCTCAAACCGGATTTGATGCACATGCCGAATTTATTCCCGGAAACTCATATGCTCTCGTAAATGCAGAATCAGGTGATTTTGTTTTCACAGACACACCTGTTGCATGGAAAAATGGTATGACCGATGAATCATCCGGTGATAAAACCTGGCATTTTGATTTTTCAGAAGTTACACAGAAAGGCAACTATTACATTCTGGATATTGAAAACAACGTCCGGTCATTTGAATTCACAATATCACCATCGGTATACAATGAAGTTTTAAAACAGGCTGTCCGGACTTTTTTCTACCAACGTTCGGGTTTCGAAAAAGAAGCAGAATACGCCGGTGAAGCGTGGGCTGACGGGGCTAGTCACATTGGCCCGTTACAGGATAAAAACTGCCGTTTATTCAGTGATAAGAACAATGCTGCAACCGAAAGAGATGTTCACGGAGGCTGGTATGATGCTGGTGATTATAATAAGTACACCAGTTGGACTGCCAATTATATTGTGGAAATGATGAAAATGTATCTCGAAAGACCGGAAGCATGGGCTGACAATTACAATATACCTGAATCAGGAAACGGGGTTCCCGATTTACTGGACGAAGCTAAATGGGGGGTTGATCACCTGTTGCGCCTGCAATTTGACGATGGCAGTGTTATCAGTATTATTGACGAAGCCAATGGCAGTCCTCCGTCAAGTGCTACCGGACAAAGCCTTTACGGCCCGCCAAATACATCGGCAACGCTGAATACAGCAGGTGCGCTGGCCATTAGCTCAAAGGTTTACCGCGCCACAGGAATGGCAACCTATGCCGATACCCTTCTTTCCAGGGCCGAAAAAGCCTGGAATTGGGCTGAAACGTATCCCGATTCTTTATTTAACAACAACGATCCGGACTATAATTCGGTTGGTATTGGTGCAGGTAGAATGGAAACAAATGATTACGGACGCGCCATGGCGAAGCTGGAGGCTGCCTGTTTCCTCTTTGATGTGACCGGTGATAGTAAATACAGGAATCATTTTGACAACAATTACGCAAATGCGCATTTGATACAATGGAGTTTTGCCTATCCCTTTGAATCCGAAATTCAGGATTTTCTGTTATATTACACTTCTCTTGATGGAGCAACGGGTGCAGTGGCAAGTGACGTTAAAACCCGGTATCGAAATTCAATGAAAAACGGTGAAGAGAACTTCCCTGCCTATTACAACAACAAAGACCCGTATCTTGCGCACCTTAAAGACTATGTTTGGGGAAGTAATTCAACAAAATCAAACAAAGGAAACATGTTTTATAACGTCATTTCGTATGATGTTGACAATACCCTGTCGGATGATGCAAGAGATGCAGCCATTACATACATCAACTACATTCACGGCCTCAATCCACTTAATTTTAATTACCTCTCCAATATGTACAGGTATGGAGCCGAAAATGGGGTAAATGAATTTTACCATAGCTGGTTTACCGATGGAAGTGATTTATGGGACAGGGCCGGAACATCCACGTATGGTCCGCCACCGGGTTTTTTAACCGGCGGTGCAAATCCTTCTTATGACTGGGATGATTGTTGCCCTGGTGGTTGTGGTTCTTCGGATAACAACGCCGTATGTACTTCTGAGAGCATTTCTCCTCCAAAAAATCAACCCAAACAAAAATCGTATAAAGACTTTAACACCAGTTGGCCGTTGAATTCATGGGCAGTTACAGAAAACAGTTGTGGCTACCAGGTTAAATACATGCGTTTATTATCAAAATTTGTTGACACCACCTATGATTGTATAAATACAACCATAGAATTAAATGCGCAAACATTGACCGCGGTTGCAGAAAATGCACTATACCAGTGGCTGGATTGCAGCAACGAAAAAGCTGCGATTGAAGGAGCTACAGAAAAATCATTTTCACCTGCAACTTCGGGTAATTACGCTGTACGTTTGGTCCAGGACGAATGCATTGACACCTCGGCATGTTTTAGCGTGGAGGTAACACAGGTGATGTACAATTCATTCGATGGTCCGGTTATGGTTTATCCAAATCCGGTACAAAAATATCTGAATGTGGAATTTCCAGACCAACAAAAATACCTTGAGATACATTTAACCGACATCCGGGGAAAAGCATTCATTACAACAACTTTTCACAATCAAAGAAATATCAGGCTTGATATGGAAATTTCCCCTGGAATCTACCTTGTAAATGTAAAAAATGAAAAGGATCAACATGCAGTCTTACGTATTGTGAAATAAAAAATTATTGAAGCGTTTCGGGTATGTATGGGCAGTTTTGCGGTTCATGCCCATTTT
>CAZAMT010000107.1:0-12495 GCA_964486145.1 uncultured Bacteroidales bacterium | reverse complement strand
TACACCTACTCCTGGTCGCACGATGCGGGGTTAAACGACTCGGTTGCTGCCAACCTTTCTGCCGGAACCTACACGGTTACCATTACCGACAGCAGGGATTCCACCGCGATTGGATCTGCAACGGTTGAGCAGCCGCAACCCATACTTGTGGACTTCGACATAACCAACACCACCTGCTACAACGGCAATGACGGTGCCCTGGATATTACTGTAACCGGAGGAAACAACGAATACGATTACACGTGGGACGGCGGCGTTGGCCTGGAACCAAAAGAAGAAGACCAGACCGGCCTGTATGCAGGCACCTATTACCTCACCGTAACCGACCAAAAAAATTGTACAAAACTGGATACGGTGGAAATAAGCCAACCCGGTAAAATTCGTTTCAATCCCTCCATCACGCCTTCGGGAGAGGGATTGAGCAACGGGGCCATTGACCTGACCCCCGAAGGAGGAAATCCACCTTACAACTTTGCCTGGTCAGGGCCATCTTCTTTCACGGAAACTACCGAAGATGTTACCGGGCTTGCCGGTGGTACCTACAATGTTACCATCACCCACGATGCTTCCTGCAGCGCGGATACATCCATTTTTGTGCCGGAGGAAAACCAGTTCCAGATTTACATTTCCAACGTCGAGCACATTTCATGTTATGGTGCTTCCGATGGCAGTGCATCCGTATCTGTCGAAAATGAATCCGGATTGCTGGCTTACACCTGGTATGATTCAACCAAAGTGAACATTGTAAGCGAATTTGCGGCGGCATCCAATCTTGATTCAGGAAAATATTACGTGAAGGTAGAAGATCAATTTCCGCATGTTGCATGGGATTCGGTAGTCATTCAACAGCCTGATTCCCTGTATTTCTCGCGTTTCTTCCGCTCACAGGTACAGTGCAACGGTGAAAATACCGGCTACATTGACGTGGAAATTGACGGGGGAACCCCTGTGTACACCTACCAGTGGGCGCATGGGCCAACGTCAGAAAACCTTACCGGCCTGGCTGCTTCTGATGAATATTACAAAGTTACGGTAACCGATGCCAACGGCTGTACATCTGCCGATTCCGGAAAAATACTGGAACCGGATCCGCTACTGGTCACCATTGACAAGCAGGATCCGCTCTGTCCCGGAACCCTATCCGGCATAGCAACGGCAAATGCAAGTGGCGGGGTGCAACCTTACGATTATGTATGGAACGACCCGGGTAACCAAACCGAGAAACAGGCAACAGCCTTACCCGCAGGCAATTTTACGGTAACTGTAACTGACTTTGCCGGATGCATCAAAACCGCTTCCACAACCTTAAACGATCCTGCACCCATTCAGATTACCAGTGTGGACGTAACCCATATCAATTGTCATGGTTCGGATAACGGTTCTGTTTCTGTTGACGTTACCGGAGGTACCGGATCTTACGAATACACCTGGAACCACTCCTCAGAAAACAGCGGTACGGTAAACAGCCTTGCGCCTGGAGATTATTCGGTGATTGTAACCGACGCGAACAATTGTACTCCTGACACTGCCTTTGCAACCATCACGGAGCCTGATACGGTTATCATTGACATTACCACGACACAAATTGATTGCCACGGGCAGGAGGAAGGAGAAATCCTCATCAATGCATCCGGTGGATCAGGCAGTTTTACTTATGAATGGGAACATACAACGAGCGGATTTAGCGAACTGGGAGGCCTCGCAGCCGGAACATACGATGTTACTGTTTCGGATGGCCAGTGTCCTCCGTTTGAATACAGCCTGGAAATCAGCGAACCGGAGGCTCTGAGTGTTGATATTGATACGGCAAATGCAACCTGTCATGGAGATAATGACGGTGCAATAACAATATCGGTTACCGGAGGAACAGGAAGCTATTCATATAGCTGGAGCCATACCGCAACAGATACTAACCGGTTTACCAACCTCCTGGCAGGCAATTATTCGGTAACTGTTTCCGATGGTGCGTGTCCTCTCCTGTCGTATGAAAACATTCCTGTCACTCAACCGGATTCATTCTACATAGCATCCATTGATTCATCTCATGTATCAGAATTTGGTGCCCGGGATGGGTTTATCCAGGTGAACATGTCCGGGGGAATTCCTCCGTTACGTTTTTCATTAAATGGCGGAACCGTGCGTGAAACAAATGCCTTCAATGATCTCGGTCCCGGTATGTATACTGTTGTTATCAACGATGCGAACCAGTGTGGGCCGGTTAGCACCGGACCCATTGAAATCAAAGAACCACCTTCAGCAATTTCCGGGGTTTGGAAATCCAATGAAATATCGATTTTCCCAAACCCGGCACGAAATACAGTATATTTGAGATTTCAGGGTTTACAGGAAGATATTATACAGGTGAGAATTGTCAATATATTGGGAGAATTGATTTTTGATTCGACTTACAGGGATGTCCTTCAAAACAACGTACTTGAAATTAACACGGAAGAATTCAGTACGGGCACTTACTTTATGATCATCAATAACAAACGTGCTCCACATCCGCTGATTATAGATTAAATTAATTTTTGCCTTTATATTTGCATCACAACAGAAAAACTAAATCTGAATGAATGTATTATTGTTAGGGTCAGGAGGAAGGGAACATGCATTGGCCTGGAAAATTTCAAAAAGCAAGGCTTTATACCAGCTTTACATTGCTCCCGGTAATGCCGGAACCATAGAAACCGGGGTCAATGTCGACATTGTTGCCAACGACTTTAAAGGAATTGGTCAGTTTGCCATTGACAATAAAATTGACATGGTTATTGTTGGCCCGGAGGAACCTCTCGTTAAAGGGATAAAAGACTATTTCGCGGATAATCCCAGGTTACGCGACATCATCGTCATCGGGCCATCAAAAAAGGCAGCCCAACTTGAGGGAAGCAAAGAATTTGCTAAACAGTTTATGCATGATAACAATATACCAACAGCAAAATATATTTCGGTAACTTCCGATACCATTGAGGAAGGCCACAATTTTTTATCAAAAACCAAACCACCCTATGTTTTAAAAGCGGATGGCCTTGCAGCCGGAAAAGGTGTTTTGATTCTTGATAACCAGGAAGATGCCAGGAAGAATTTACGAGAAATGCTGGATGGAAAATTTGGAGCGGCAAGTAAGAAGGTTGTTATCGAAGAATATCTTTCAGGTATTGAATTGTCTGTTTTTGTACTCACCGATGGGGAATCGTACGTAATTCTGCCTGAAGCGAAGGATTACAAACGAATCGGTGAAGGAGATACCGGACTCAATACCGGAGGCATGGGCGCAATATCTCCTGTTCCTTTTGCAGATAACAAATTCATGAAAAAAGTTGAAGACCGGATAATCAAGCCGACCATTCATGGATTGAAACATTCCGGCGCCGATTACACAGGATTTATTTTCATTGGGTTAATGAAAGTAAAGGATGATCCATATGTTATAGAGTATAATATCCGGATGGGCGATCCCGAGGCTGAAGTTGTTGTTCCGCGGTTGGATTGTGATCTGTTAGAAGTTTTAGCGGATGTAGCCGGTAAAAAACTATCGGCATCAAAAATAGCCATCCGGCCGGAGACAGCAGCTACGGTTATGCTTGTATCAGGTGGTTATCCGGGAGCTTATGAAAAAGACAAAGAAATAACCGGGATTGAAAACACGCGCGGTAGCATTGTGTTTCATGCGGGTACAATGAAAAACACCAGTTCTGTGGTTACCAATGGAGGCAGAGTCATTAGTATTACCAGCCTTGGCCCGGATATGAAGTCCGCTCTTGAAACCTGCTATAAAAACGCGGAAAATATTAAATTCGATGGAAAATATTACCGGAAAGATATTGGATTTGACTTAGAATAATCAACACCATGCTAAAATTTTTCAGGGACAAGGATCAATTGTCCATTTTTTTGATTTCCATCATAACCCTGATATTCTGGTATCTTGATTTAAAAGCCGGTGTCTCACTCCCTGATGTTGAATCAGGTGAAAACTCTGGCCCATTGGGGATTTTTCTTATTAACATTCTGCAAAATGCACCCTTTTTCTATAGTGCGCTGTGTTACATCCTGCTGATAATGAATGCCTTTTTGCTGGTCCGGTTAAATACCAAATTTATTTTAACAGTCCGCCGGACCCAATTGCCGGCATTGTTTTTCATAATTAGTCTTGCCGGTTTTACAAACCTCACTGCCATTTTATTACCCCTGGTTGCATGCCTGTTTTTTTGCATTGCATTGGACAGAATGTTCAGTTCATATAAAAAAGGACGGCTGGCATATAATTTTTTTGATGCATCGTTTCTCATAACACTCGCCAGCTTTTTTTACGTTCCGGCATTTTTATTTAACCTCATTGTATTTTTTGGTTTATCAAAGCTGCGTCCCATAAACTGGCGTGAATGGATGCTCTCGATACTGGGTATCCTGGTACCGTTTTTTATTTACCATTCGATTGTTTTTTTAATTGAAATGACTATAAATATTTCGATTATCAACCGAATTGAATTTGCGTCTGAATTTTTCTTTCCCTGGAACTCTCAAATCAGCTACTTTTACCTTTCGTTGTTATGCCTTTTGCTTATAATATCAAGTGTTGATATTGCCACCGGATTTCAGTTGAAAAAAATTATTGCACGGAAAGTTTACATTATCCTGTTTGGAAACTTTATTTTATCGGTATTTTTATTTTTTATCATCAAAAATATTGAATCCGGAGTGCTGATTTTTACTTCTGCATCACTCGGTTACCTGTTTTCGCATTATTTTGCCCTCATCCGCTTTAACTGGTTTCGCGAAATTGTTTTTAACCTACTGTTGTTACTGGTACTTGCTAAAAAGTTACTTCCCCTTATCATGTGATATCTTACCGGTAAAACAAAACAGGCTTTGCAATGCAGGTTAAAAGATATCGAATGCACTACACAATGTTTTTTAAAAAAATAAATACACAATGTAAATTTTTCATTAAGCTTGTTTGAACTTTTGCTAAATAATCGTATTTACTAACAGAAAACATATTATTCTTTAAATTTGCCATCTTAAACAAATTTCATTGATGACCAGACGAAAAAGATCTCCATTAAGAAAAATAAGAACTACCAATGTGATCTATCCAATTCTTATTGGTCTGGGTGTTGTCGGCTATTTGCTTTATGATGAGTTTGATCCGCAGGTATTTGATGTCATTAATGTTGCAGGCAAATCAGTTTTTTGGCTATTTGTTGCATTTGTATTGATGGCCATCCGGGACATTGGTTACATCATACGTTTGAATATACTTTCAGATAATGCTTTTTCATGGCGCCAGGCTTTCCGGATCGTAATGCTCTGGGAATTTACCAGTGCAATTACACCATCAGCAATAGGTGGAACAAGCTTTGCAATTTTATATGTAAACAAAGAGGGATTGAGTGTTGGAAAAAGTTCTGCTGTGGTCATGGCCACTTCATTTCTTGATGAGTTATATTTCATCCTCTTATTTCCTGTTTTGCTTTTAACCGTAAATGCAAGCAACCTTTTCATTACCGATGGGATTGAACATGTTGGGAAAATCACATCCTTTACCAACGAGTTTTTTTATTTTGCAACCATTGGTTACAGTCTTAAATTAATGTATACCGTTGTAGTCAGTTATGGTTTGTTTTTTAATCCCCGCGGTTTAAAATGGCTGCTGCTGTGGATTTTCAAATTACCTGTTTTACGTAAATGGCGTCAGGGAGCCAATGAAGCAGGAACCGACATTGTTACCAGTTCGAGAGAACTGAAATCCAAGCCTTTTTCTTTTTGGCTGAAGGCTTTTGGAGCAACTTTCTTTTCATGGACAGCACGTTACTGGGTGGTAAATGCCATGTTGGTAGCTTTTTTTCTAATCAAGGATCATTTCCTTATTTTTGCCCGGCAACTGGTCATGTGGATCATGATGGTCATCAGCCCAACACCGGGTGGTAGCGGATTTGCCGAATATGTTTTTACCGAATATCTTGGAGAATTCATCCCGGTGGCAGCTCATCTTGAGAGACCTACGGCCGTTGCCATGGCATTTGTCTGGCGATTGATCAGTTACTACCCCTATCTGATCATCGGGGCCATCATTTTGCCACGATGGCTGAAAATGATATTTGCAACTTCCTCCATTGATAAAATTAAAGATGATGAAGTTCTCCATTCATGACCACATGTTTAATTCCCATTTTTTTTGCTGTTGAAATGGCTTCTTCCGTTGTATGCACCAGCGGTTCTCCTGCCCGGTTAAAAGATGTATTGACAAGGGCACGTATACCAAATTCCTTGTCCAGTACATGGAGAAGTTTCCATAAATACGGATTATCGTTTTGGCTGAATAATACCTGAATCCTTGCTGTCCCATTTACATGTACAGCCCCTTTTAACTCATGTCTCTTTTCAGGATGTATAAAAAAATCGGTTAACATATATTTACTGATGGCAGAAAACCGGTTGACCTTTGTAAAATAAATTGCATTTTTTTCCAGCATAACCGGCGCAACCGGTCTGTACCATTCCCTTTTTTTCATTTGTACACTTATTTTCTCTGATAAAACCGGTTTATCCGGTCGCGCAATAATACTTCGGTTTCCCAGCGCCCGCGGACCAATTTCAGCCGATCCATTGCATATGGCTACTACATTTCCTTCCTTAATTAGGAATGCTGTCTGCCTGATTTGTTCATCAATTATCTTCACCTGGTAATCCTTAATCTTCCAGTTTTGGTGATAGGGTGAAATTAATTGAATGGCATTGTTTTTTTTCATTTCCATGTAGGCTCCTGCTCCGATCGATAATCCACTGTCGTTTGCACATGGTGGAACAAAAATTTCATTAAACATTCCTGACGAAATCAATGCCTTATTAAGACAAATATTTAGTGCTGATCCTCCTGAAAAATATAGAAATCGCGTTCCCGTTTTATTTCTCGATTCCCTGATTAATTTTAAAGTCTCCCGGATAAAAATCTGATGCATGGTAGCAGCTACATCTTGTAAAAATTCCGATTTCGGATGTAAATTTTTAAGGCTTAAATTCCAGTCAGCATTAATTTTCTCAACCATGACTTTGTTTTTTCCCCAACAGGTGCTAAAAAATTGATTACTCTGAAGCCAGGCTTCTATTTCTTCACGATAATTTCCATAAGCTGCCAATCCCATGAGTTTTCCCGGAACTCCGTTTTGGTTCTTTATATTACCGCCAGTTAAAGCAAAACTCAACGGATTGGCATTAAAAATCCCCGTTAACCATTTTAAATCCCAGTGATATTCAAGCAGTTGTATTTTTTTGTTTTCAAACTTCCACACAGAAAAATTGCTTTTACTTGCCCCACCATCAAAATGAATGAGCAGGCTGTTATCTTTGAAATTGCCATAAAACGGAATGCATGAGAACAAATGAGCAAGTTCGTGCGATATAACATAACCTTTACCTTCCGTTCCAAACCATCGCAGGATACCCGCTTCTTCATATGGAAGCAACTCATCCGTTATCGGGGCTTCAAACCTTATATCGCCTTGAAATGAACAAAAAGATCTGCCAACAACATTATCAACAAACACCATCGTTGGCATATCTTTTTTTACTATATCATTCGTTTTCAATAACATATATAAGTATTCATCAAGCCTGTTATCATATTTTCTTCTTGTGATGCGTTCAAGTTGGATGTAATGAAGTAACTTCCCGTTGCTAAACACACTTATGTTATGATCATGGGTAAATACAGGGTATGATCGCCGCTCAATATCGGCAATCCCATAAATACCAACTGTTAAATTATTTTTTTTCAACATAGAACTATTTAGATCAATTACCGTAGAAACCAAAAATATCAAAAAAGCCAGAGCATGTAAACATGGGAAATTGGCAATATCATGATATTTTATTTCTATTATCAGGCTAATTTTTTTTATTTGACTTTTTACAGGTTTTATGACAATATCCGAACAAGATTTTCAGATTTTTTTATTTGCTATAAAAAATTCGTCATCGTATGACTTTAGCAACTATTCTGAAAAATCACTCAGACGTAGGTTAGCCAAGGTATTGCTTGATAATAAAACCAATTTAACCCAGTTAATTAGTCGTATTAAATCAGACAAGGAATTTGTTGAAAAAGTTGTTAAAGATATAACTGTAAATACCACCGAATTATTTCGTGATCCTCAAATATGGCATGCCATCAAATACAAAGTATTACCAAACCTCGCGGGAAATCAGTCCATCAACATTTGGCATGCCGGATGCTCAACCGGTCAGGAAGTTTATTCGATGCTTATATTGCTATCCGAACTTAACCTGATAAACAAGGCCAAAATATATGCATCAGACATCAATTCGGATGTTCTTGAAAGTGCAAAACGGGGTATTTACAAATACAGGTTTAACATCAACTACCTGGATAATTTTGATAAGGTAATCAAGGAGAACCCATACAATTACGAAGAATACCATGAAGTGCCTTATGAAAAATATTTTTCAATTGACAAGTCAAAAGACATCATCATGATGAAGCCCGAACTCAGGCAGAAGCCGACCTTCTTGAAACACGACCTTGTAAAAGATGAAAACAATGCCTATGTGAAATTTGATATTATTTTATGCAGAAATGTGATCATATATTTTAATTATAACCTCCAGAACCGTGTTTTTGATTTATTCAGCAGGAACCTCTATGACAACGGGTATTTAATACTCGGAATGCATGAAACAATTCTTGGTACCTATGCGAATAAATTCCAGAAACAAGGTCAGGTATACACTAAATGTTAATTGACAGACCATGAAAATTAAAATCTATAAATTAAAATCCAAACTACTCATTGTTTTCGGTACACTGTTGTTGGTTTGGATAATTTTTGGGATACTCTCTGTAACTTCTCTAAATAAAATCAACAAATTCCATTCGTTGAAAACTGAAATTGCTCAGTTGGGCAATGAACTTCAGGAAATGTCCGAAATAAACCAGGAACTTGGTTTGCAGCAGGGTATGAGTGAACAGTTTTACAATGATGGCGAAAATGAAGTAACCGATTTGTTTGAGGAAAAGCTGAAAACCATCAAATCCGAAACTGAAAAAATACTGGATTCAGATTATTTTTTCTACAAAAAAGGACTTAGTGAATCACTGCACAGCATTCAGGATGATGTAACCAATATTCGAAATGATTTTCAAGACCTTAAAACTGCATTGCTCGAGCGTGGAAATGAAAATGTTGGCTTGATTTCACAATGGAACAGTCAAATCGCCAATGTTACAGACCAAAATTACCAGATTAACAGTTTCGAGTTGTCTGAAGGCATTGAAAAGTTGAGAAATCTGTTCAATGAATATATTGAGAATCCTTCACCCAATCCAATCAACCAAATGACCGAAACTGCCGAAAGATTAAAATCAATTTCTGTTGAACCGGATACTACGGGTGTACTTCCAGCAATTGACTTGTCGGGCGTTCAGCAGAGCCTGAACGATATTACGGCAATATCCAATCAGATCCTGGAACAAGATATCATCATTGGAAATTTAAAAGGGGGGTTAATTCATTCAATTGACACGCATATAGCAGATATAGAATCTGTTATGAATGAAATTGAAGACGAGATAACGACAGATTATAACAAAGCCAGGAACCGATCCCGAACCAAAATTATAATTTTCTGGATCATGTTTATCCTGTTAACCTGTCTGGCTTATTTCATTACAGAAAAATTCCTTGCCACTCCACTCGTAAAAATCAGGCAGTTTGCAGGTGAACTTTCCAAAGGTTTATTCCCGGGCAAATTACAACTTTCGGAGAACGATGAAACTGCTGAAATCAGCAATGATTTCAATACATTCACAGAAAGTCTGTCACATAAATCGGAATTTGCACGCGAACTGGGCGAAGATAATATATCTAATGAACTGCCTTTGTTAAGCGAAGATGACATGCTGGGTAAATCGTTGATTTCACTAAGAGAAAAACTCAGCGTTGCAAAGGAAGAGGATAAGAAAAGGGCGATCGAAACCGAAAAAAGACGATGGATAAATGAAGGACTGGCAAAATTTGGAGATATACTCAGACAAAATAATGATAACCTGGAACAATTATCAATAAATCTGATAACCCATCTTGTTAAATATCTGAATGCAACGCAAGGAGGTTTGTTTCTGTTGAATGACGAAGATAAGGAAAATGTATTTCTTGAACTTAAATCAGCCATTGCCTATAACCGGCAAAAATTTTTGGAAAAGAAAATAGAACTGGGTGAAGGGCTGGTTGGCACCTGTGCTATTGAGAAAAAAACCATCCTGCTTACAGAAATACCGGAAGAGTATCTGGAAATTACCAGCGGATTGGGAGATGCAAATCCAAATTGCCTCCTCATTGTCCCGCTTAACCTGGAAGAAGAAACACTCGGAGTTATTGAACTTGCTTCATTCAACGAATTCAAAGATTTTGAAATTGAATTTGTTGAGAAAATAAGTGAAAGCATCGCCTCAACCCTCACAGCCGTGAAAGTAAATGAACGGACGACGGAATTGCTCGCGCAATCGCAAAAACAAGCCGCGGAAATGTCGGAGCAGGAAGAGGAAATGAGGCAAAACATGGAAGAACTGCAAGCTACCCAGGAAGAAGCATCTCGTCGTGAAAACGAAATAACCAGCATTCTAAATGCAATTGATTCAACTTCATTGGTTGTTGAATACGACATGAACGGTTACATCACAAAAATCAACGATAAATTTCTTGAAATACTTGAAATACCAAAAACCGATATCATCGGGGTTCATCACAGTAATTTCACCTCCAAAAGCCGAACTGAAAATTCATACATCGAATTCTGGAATACACTGAAAAGCGGAAAATCCGTTACCACCGTGGAGGTTATTAAGTTGCTTAACGGTAAAAAACTCTGGTTAAATCAAAATTATTCTCCAATTGTGAACAATGATAACCAGCCTTACAAAATTATCAACATTGCTATTGACATAACAGAAACCAAAGTTAAAGAACAATCACTGGACAAAAGAGACCGGGAAATTGCCCGTAAAACCAATGAGATTGATTTACTAAACGTAGCAATCAACGAAGCAATTATTAAATGTGATTTGTCAAAGGAAGGAATTATCATCAATGCCAATGATAATTATGCTGAAATCATGGGATATACACTGGATGCTGTTATCGGAAAAAATGTGTTTGATTTCCTGAACAAAGAAGAAAAGGAAACTTACAAGAAAATTTGGGAATATCTGGAATCCAATAAACCCTATAAAGAAGTGCTTAAGCATACATTGCCCGATGGAAGTGACCGGTTTGTTATTTCATCATTCACACCGGTTACGGATGAAGATGGTAATACATATAAAATATATTATTTGGGACAGGATATCACTGAACAAAAACTCAAATACGATTTGCTTGTGGAAGCGAATAAAGAAATAGAGCGATTAAAAAAATTAACAGGCGAAGAATAATCTGATGCTTCTATAAAAGTATGATCTGATGGAAGGTTATGAAATTAGTATAGTTGAAACCAGAAACATAATCAGGACGTTGCTCGAAGTCCATAATTATGATTTTTCAAGCTTTGCGCTAACATCTTTTAAACGCAGAATTGAAAGAAGCATGTTATTAAATAACATAAAAAATCCCGATTATCTCGTTTCAAAGCTTAGAGAAGACAATGAGTTTATCCACAAATTTCTTGCAGATGTTTCCATTGAATCCACCGAGATGTTTCGGGATCCATCGCTTTGGCGATGGTTAAGGGATGAATTCTTTCCTGCACAAATAAAACCGTCAATTAAATATAAAATCTGGATCCCCAATTGTGTGTCAGGAGATGAGTTATTCACGCTGGCCATCGTCCTGCAAGAATGTGGCCTTACGCAATATACAAAAATTTTTGCAGGAGGCCTGACCGAAAAATTTATCGAAAGAGTGAAAAACGGAATTCTTTACACTAAAAAAGTTGACACAAGCAACGAAAACTACAAAAGGTACCAGGGAGCCACAAGTTTGGCCAATTATTACAAAATAACTGACGGAGTAGTTTCTAGAGATGCATCACTTGTTGATAACGTGAATTTTATGGAATACAATATCATCAATGATCCGCCATTAAAGGACATGAAATTAATTCTGTTTCGAAACGCATTGATTTCATATAATCCCGCCCTTCAATCAAAAATATTAAATAAGCTTTACGATGGTATGAGTTTTAATGGTCACTTAATAATTGGTGCAAAGGAATCAATTGACAATACTTCAAGGTCAGGAGATTTTGCATTGGTAAATGAAAATGAAAGTGTTTATAGAAAAAAATCATAGGAAATACAATTGAAATGTATAAAGCTGTTATCATAGGAGGTTCTGCGGGCAGTTTTCAGGTTGTGACAAAAATCCTGAATTCCCTGCCAAAAAACATTTCAATTCCGGTGTTGCTTTGTTTGCACAGGTTGAAACACGTACGTTCAGGATTTGTAGAAGCCTTGTCATTGAAATCAAACATCCCGGT
>CAZAMT010000106.1:0-12509 GCA_964486145.1 uncultured Bacteroidales bacterium | reverse complement strand
GAGTTCACCCGGTTGGGGTTCAATTAGCACACGCTGAAATCCCGGGGATGCAGAAATTCAAAAATCATTTCTAATGAATTACACTCCACAGGAGAAGGGCCAACAGGTACCGGATAATTTATTTTCATTAATATTTGCCGGTAAAATTTATTCTTTTGAAGTTGCTTCCTCAATTTTTTGAAATATAATATCGGTTTTTGCAGGTTTGGCTACATAATCATTGCAGCCTGCCTGCAGGGCATTTTCTTTGTCATCGGCCATGGCATAAGCTGTTAAGGCAACGATGTAAACTTCGTTATTGAATTTCCGGATTTCCTTTACAAGCTCAATTCCGCTAATATCGGGCAATCCGATATCTATAAATATCACATCAAACCTGTTGTTTTTCATTAAATCCAGGGCTTCCTTTCCTGTGCATGCAATTTTAATGCTGCAATTGGAACCATCAAATACCTCCTCCATGTAAATGCATGTTGTGGGATCGTCTTCAACAAGTAAAATTTTGGAGGAATGACCATGCGTTACCGCTTCCTTTTTTCCTGAAGTTATTTTTGTCTCAAATGCTGTTGATTCTGCTGTTATGTAAGGCATAAAAAAAGTAAATTCGGAACCCTTTTTTACTGCGGATTCTACCTTTATTCTACCTCCCATCAATTCAACAAGGTTCTTGGTAATGGCAAGCCCCAGCCCGTTTCCTCCATAAATGCGGTTGTAAGCATTTTCACCTTGTCTGAATCGTTGAAAAATTGTTTTTTGCTTACTTTTTGGAATGCCTATGCCGGTATCCTGAACAAAAAACTCAATTTTTCCGGGAAGAACATTCCTTATTCCAAACCGGATGGCTCCTTTTTCTGTAAATTTAATGGCGTTATCCAGTAAATTGTAAAACACCTGCCGCAGCCTGCTTTCATCCGAATGAAGAATAATCTTGTCCTTGTTTACAGAATTCACTAGATATAGATTGACTCCTGCCATTATTTTTCTTGCAAATACCGCGTTGAGCTCATGTAACATGGGAATGACATCAAAGGGCCTTTCAGAAATTTTAAGTTCACCACTTTCAATTCTTGAAATATCGAGAATATCATCAATGATTCGCAACAAACTCTCCGAACTCTTCTTGATGATAGAACCATATTTTTGTTTTTTGGAAAAATCATTGTTGCGATCGGAAGTTAACAATGTGGTGAAACCAAGAATACCATTAAGGGGTGTTCGTATCTCATGGCTCATATTTGCAAGGAAAGCGGATTTAAGCCGGTCACTTTCTTCTGCTTTCTTTTTGGCTTTTTCAAGTTCCTCGTTGATGCTTTGAATCTGTTCCATGCTTTCATGCATTTCCTCATTCAGCGATAAATATTCTTCATTTTGCGATTCCAGTTCTTCGGTTTTTTCCTTCAACTGATGCTCATATTCTTTCCTCTCCGAGATATCCGTGCTGATACCAATCATACCCATAGGATTGCCTTTTTCGTCTTTCAATAATTGTGTTCTGAAATAAAGGTAAATTTTTTCGCCATTTGGTTTTATATTGGTTATTTCTCCCTGCCAGGTACCTTTTTCAAATGTATTTACAACAATATCTGATTGCGAAGTACCGCCGTAGACGCTTTCATCGCCATACATATTGACATGTTGGCCAATGATTTCATCACGACTTTTATTGAAAACGCTGCAAACCTTTTCATTCACATAGGTAATATGGCCATCAGGGTCGGTTGCGGTAACAAAATCATTGATGTTATTGATAAGCATGGAGTGAAATTGCAGTTGTGATTCGGCTTTCTTTCTTTCAGTAATATCGCGCAAAAAGGAGACATGCATTCCCGGAAGGACATTGCTCACAGCCCTGTAATCGGTTAACAGCTCGTTGCCCTCTTTGTCAATTATTACATATTCCCCTTTTTGTGTACCTTCTTTGATAAAGTTTTTCCATAAAGTCAATGCTGCTTTTTTATCGGTAACTGGCGTAATATCAAAAATATTGCATTTTTTAAGTTCCTCAAGACTGTAACCAAGCATTTGCAAAGCGGCAGGATTGGCTTCAGTGAAGCGGGCTTTGTCATCGGAAATAAGTATGGCATCAAGTGAATTGTTGAACAGGCTTTTGTACCGTTTTTCGCGCTCCAGTATTTGTTCCCGGTACATTTTAATTTTTGTTATATCACGGGTAATTCCCTGAACACCAACGATTAGGTCCTTTTGTATGATTGGTGTAACGCTTACTTCAATGTTTACCGTTGCCCCATCCTTGGCAATGGCTGCAAATTCTTCAACTTGATGCTTTTTACCTTTTACAGCAGCGGCAAATACCCGTGATGCTTTTACCAATTCATTTTTTGGGAAAAATTGACTAAAATTTAATTTAATTGCTTCCTGTGATGTGTAACCGAAAATATTTTGTAACGCCGGTGAAGCATAGGTTATTCTTCCGGTCAGATCAAGCTGCCAAATCGTTTCAGCACTTGATTCAGCAATGAGTCGAAATTTTTCTTCGTTTTGTTTAAGTTGAATCGATTTCATTACACGTTCCGTACATTCGGCTATAATACCATCAAAACCAATGATTTTGTCTTTATCTCGCTGTATATACTTGCGATCATCAACCCAGATATATTTTCCTTTTTTTGTTTTAATGCGATATGGTTCGTGTGTAAAAACCGAGGTTGATTGATCTGCACTGCTATTCTGTACTTCAAGTTTAACCCTGGAGAGATCATTCGGATGAATAATGTTTTCATAGGAAACACGTCCTGTTGTAAAATCAATTTCACTGTATCCCATAACGTTAAATACATTGGAAGATACAAATTCAACCGGCCAGCCTTCCTGATTTTTCCACCGGAAGGCAACTGCAGGGGTTCTTTGGATTATTGATTCAAGATTTTTCAGTGATTTTTGGGTTTCCTCGATTTGCTTTTGCGCATTAACCAGCGTTTTGTTTTTATTTTCCAGTTCAATGATGGTGCTTTGGTATTTCCGGTTTAACCCTGCGTATTCATTGTTGCGTTCGGTTAACTCTTCATTGATTGTGAGGTATTCTTCATTTAGTGCAGCAATTTCTTCGTTTTGTCCTGTTAATTTTTTTTGGGTTTCCAGTTCTGTGGTTATATCATGCAGAATATCAACAAATTTAATGATGTTCCCATGATCATCTTTGATTGGAGTTGATTTGATTTTGAAATATTTATCCTGAAACTGAACGATGTGATTCGATGGTTCAAATGTTTTATTCAATATGCACAACGAGGGACAATTTGCCGGTGGTTCCTGGTTTTTGCAAATGATTTCATAACATTTATTGGTTTTCTTACCAGGAAAATTTCCAAATAGTTCCTGCCCTTTACGGTTCATTAATTCAACTTCAAAATCAGGATTGATAACTACCGCAGCATCATCAATGGAATCAAAAACAATCTTCCATATATCATCCTTCTGGTCCAGCATGGTTTCGGCTTTGCACATCTTCTGTTCAACTATTTTAATAAAAACCTAAAAATAATTTAAGTTAGTGATTGATTGGAATAGCAGCAATATGTAAGGTATTACAATTGTATTACATGGTCGCAAAGAACAAAATTGTACCGGAATTATAACGTCATAATATAATGAATGAGATCCTGATGAGGTTTTAAGCCCAATTTTTTCTTTAACCGTACCCGCGATATTTGAACACTGGTCGGCTGAATATGAAACAGGGCTGCAATCTCTTTCGTTTCAAAGTTCATTTTTATCAAGGCACAATGTTTTATATCCTGCTGGGTGAGTTTTGCCGAAACAGCGTTGAGTTTATTAAAAAAGCCCAGGTGTATACTTTCAAAATTGTTTCTGAAAATCTGCCAGTGTCTGTCCAAATGAACTTCATTTTGAATCATTTTCGTGATTCGGGTAAAATGCTCCTTTTTGTAATGATTTGTGTTTATTATTTTGAATAATTCGAGCTCAACCTTTTGCAGGATTTGAAGATTTCGTTCCACATAAGCAATCTCTCCCGCAAGTTTCTTTCTTTTTTCTTCCAAGGAAATTACCTCTGTAATATCCTGTATAATAACCTGCACATAACGTTTTCCATTGATATTAAATTCTGAGGTTGATTCAGCGATATGCTTTTTTACACCGTTTTTTTCGTAATGCCTGAATGTATCGCTATTGTCAGATTTGAGATCCGGTTTTTCCGCTGAAGCATTTTTTTTAAGTTCATCCATGTTGCTATATCCGAGAATTTCAAGATATTTGTTATTGGCCGCATATAGCTTGTTATTTAAAAACAGGGCAATTCCAACCGGTGCTTTTTCCATAAGTTTACGGTATCGAAACTCACTTTCACGTGTCATGTTTTCCTGTTTTTTACGTTCCGTGATATCCACCATGGTTGCCAGCAGGCACGACTCGCCGTTCACATGGATGGGGACAATGGAAAAGAGAATAATCTTATATTTACCTGATTTCGCAGGAAATCGAAGTTCCTGGTTGTGAAGCTTGCCGTGTTGCTTCAGATCGGCAATGAGCTTTTTTCGTTGAGGACCAGAAAAGAAACCCAGGTCCCGCGAATGGTGACCGATAATTTCATCTTTCGTGTAACCGGTAATTTTTAGAAAACCCGGATTGGCCTCCAGGTAGGTACCATCACTTTTACGGCTGATAGCCATGGCAATGATGCCAGTATCAAATGACTTTCTGAATCGTTCTTCACTTTCTTTTAATTCCCGTTCCATTTGTTTTTGTTCTGTAATGTCGTAACCAAATTCAGCAAGCGCAACAACCCGATGATCTCTATCAAAAACCGGGTAACTGCGAATTTTCCAGTATTTTCCATCAGGGGTTTGTTGCTCTGCATTTTGAGGCAATTTTAATTTTTTAGCTTTCAGCACCGGACAATTGGTACAAGGTTTATTTTTGTTATGCCATACTTCGTAACATCGTCTGCCTGTAAGTTCATGGGGTGATTTACCGACCATATGGGCTGCCGCCTTGTTTGTCCAAATAATGTTTAATTCTGTGTCATAGTATGACACAGACTCGGTTACTGCATCCAGGATAAGGCTTTTTTGTAATTCGTTATAACGCTTCGCTGTTTCCTGTTCATTATTACTGAACAACCTGCTGCATGAATTTTCCACCGGTTCACTGTCTTCTTTCAGTGCTGCAATTCTTAGTTTTTCTTTCAGGTACTGGTTTTCCTGAACCAATTGTTGGTTTTTTTGCAGCAAATCATGGTAGGTCGGTTTGGTTTGTTTCATGAATATCTGATTCTAAACGGTTGCGTTTTCGGGCTGCGGACTTGTCCACCGACAAGAATGCTGGAGCGGGAACCAAACGCCCGCAAACCGCAGAAAACCAACTGTTTTATATTGTGGGTTGCCAACAGTACTTCTATCAGTACGTGAATCGTTTGAAATAATTAAAATCCATTATAGAACATTATTAAAATCTTGTCTACCATCAATCGCCATGATTTCAACAATTCCATTCTCAACTCGGTAATAAATGCTATCAACTCCACAAACACATCGGCTATATCCCTCTTTAATATAATCTATTGATTCAAATGAAAAAGGTCGTTGAGCTAAGATCTCAAAATAATCAAAGAAAGAATCAAAATATTTATCTGCTTGCGCCATCCCGAACTTTCCTACTCCATAATGATGAATTCTAATCAAGTCAGCTTTGGCCTCATTACTTAATCTATATTTGGCCATCTAGCATAGACTTTGATTGTTTTAAAATCTGTTCTTTAGTTTCATCTGTACATCCACTTTTTTCAGACTTTTCTAATTTTGCTCTAATCCAATCAATATGTACTTGCTGCTTTCTTGCTTGCCGAATCAAATCGTTAACTACTTCACTTTTGCTAGTGTATTCTTTATTATCAACTTGCATTTTTAACCACTCATCGTTTGGTTTTGTAAACGAAACACTTTGTCTAGCCATAATAGCATATTTTTGATGTAAATTTACACCAAATACGAATCATTTCCAAATCCTGTGTCGTCCTGTATTGTTGGCAACTCTTTATAACTGCTGATTTCCTTTCACCGGAAACTTATATCTCATCAAGTATTCTTAATCCGTGCTCCATTCAATGAAACTGTCAGAAATAATTAGCTGACATACAAATATCAGCATACAAAGGTTAACCTATTTTGAAAAAATGCATATCCACATCCGTACTTTTCATTTGCAAACGAAATTCTTCAATAATTTTTGATGTGTTAAAAGAGCCATCTGTATTTTTAAGTGCCTCACTTAGCATTTCTGATTCAAATATTTTTTCCATATGTTTCTGGCTGGCAATGATAACAGCATCCTCCGGTGCGAATTCCTGTTTTTCTTCCGTTGACGAAGTAAAAACAGAGGTAATTTTATTTTCACCATAAACCATGCAGGAAATACGGTTTGACCTACATTGAACCAGGTGCCGAATCCTGTCAATGACGAGGATGAGATAATCAAAGTTGCCTGCACGCTGCCGGAAAGAGTTAAAATTAAACTGGCCGGTCAGTAATGCATCCTGAAACATATTCAAATATTGTAAACTTGCTGCTGGATCTATAAAAAGTCCGAATATTTTACCCGATTGCTGGTAAAAAAAGTACCTAAAAATTTTATTGGTTACTCCATCACCGGTAATTCTTGCATGCATGGTAAATATTGAATTTGCAGGTAAACCGGCTTTTTCCGGTAATTGCAGATTCGTTAAAGCATCTTCGTCGGCTGGTACATTGCCGATCGTACTTTTGTTTTGCTGGTTATTGAGAATGGTTTTGTATTCATACAGTTTGATCAGATTTTTTGATCGCGCCAGCAGTTCCGAGCGATCAATGGGTTTGGTGATGTAATCATTCGCACCGGCTTCAAATCCACGGATACGTGAATCGCGATCATCCAAAGCGGTGACAAGAATGATAGGGATATCCTGGATTTCTTTATCCGCCCGAATTTTCTGACAGGTTTGATAGCCATCCGATTTGGGCATCATCACATCCAAAAGGATGAGGTCGGGTTTTTCCGTTTTGGTCTGGTTAAAAGCTTCTTCTCCGTCAACAGCAAATAAAAGATCGAAATTTTCTTTGTAGAGAATGGACTCCAGAAGTGTCCGTCCAACTTCCTGATCGTCGACTATTAAAATCGTTTTTTGGTTTTCCATTCGGATGAATTAGATTTACCTAAAATTAAAGAAAAAAGATATAAATACATACCGATGAACGAAAATGACCCTTTTGAATAACGTGTCATAAAAAGATATGAATAGTATAATTGCCGCATTATCAAAGTATTAACACAAATTTCATTTCCATGAACATAAGCACGCTTAAATCCCTCATGCGTCTTTTTGGAATTGTCGCGAATATAAGCAAACATACTGACAAACAAGCTGCTGCAAACAAGGTAAGCGCTTATCTTTATCAGATTACAAATCAGCAGGAAGCCGGGCAGTACCTGCAAATGTTTGACTTTCATGCAAGGCAGTACTCCAAAGAAGCCCGGAATTACGAAAAAAGATTGTCAGCTCTCGGAGTAAAAGCAACCATCATTGCTGAGGAAGTGAAGGTTGAGCTTAACCAACATGAGAAAATCCTGATTATTGTTAGTCTTCTTGAAATTCATAGCACATCAACAGGAAATATAGCAACCGGATTTGATTTTATCCGCACAATGGCACGGATTTTTTATATTGATGCGTATGATTACGAAAATTGTAAATCTTTAGTATTTTGGGATTCATCATCGCTGGTTCATCCAAAAGATTTTTTAATTATCCACGGAACAAAAGGCAGAAAACCAGGTGAAACAGAACATGTTTATCATGCGGGTCTTGACGGTGAAATCATATTTCTCAATACCTCGGTCAATACAATACTTTTCAAATACCACCTCGGTGATGAAAAATTGTATGTAAATGAACGAAAAATTGTCAATGAACAGTGTTATCTGTTATCAAAGGGGGCATCCATTCGTAGTTATAAAATTGCACCGGTTTATTATACCGATGTCGCCAGAATCCTGTTTATTCCTGGCAGGCTCAGTAACATCCGGCTTGAGGTAAAGGATGCATCCTATCGATTTCCAGAGGGTAGCACCGGGATTCAGCCGTTCAACCTGAATGAGCAGGGCGGTCAGCTCATTGGTGTGATGGGGAGCAGCGGTTCCGGGAAAACTACCTTGTTAAATCTACTCAATGGAAATTTGCAACCATCCAAAGGAAAGGTTTTTATTAACGGACATGATGTTCATAAAGAACAGAAAGAAATAACAGGGATTATCGGATATGTTCCGCAGGATGATTTACTAATTGAAGAACTGACTGTTTACCAGAATTTGCATTACAATGCACTTTTATGTTTAAAAAATCTTGAAAGAGAGCAAATTCACAATAAAATCGTTCACCTTCTAAAGGATTTGGAATTGTATGAAATAAAAGATTTTATTGTCGGTAATCCTTTGCAGAAAGTAATTAGCGGGGGGCAGCGCAAACGGTTGAACCTTGCACTTGAGTTCATAAGAGAACCATCCATTTTTTTTATTGATGAACCTACTTCCGGGCTTTCTTCCAACGATGCTGAAAAACTAATTGATCTACTCAAAACGCAGACCCTGCAAGGTGCGCTGATGATTGTAAATATCCACCAGCCATCATCAGACATTTACAAGCAATTTGATAAAATAATCATTCTTGATCAGGGTGGATATGTGATTTTTGTCGGCAACCCGCTGGATGCAACCACATATTTCAAAACAGAAACAGACCAGTTAAATGCCACCGAATCGGAATGTTTGAGTTGCGGCAATGTTAACCCCGAGCAAATTTTTCACATCATTGAACAGAAAAAAACGGATGCAGCCGGTTACCTGCTGTCCGGCAGAAAATTTAGTCCTACTGACTGGTATCACAAGTTTCGATCGAAGCAGAACAGCAGGAACGAACAGGAAGCACGAAAACTTAAACTTCCTGATAATGTTTTTCAGCCTCCTGGCATTTGGAAACAATTCTGTGTGTTTTTTCACAGAAACATCCAATCAAAATTACAGGATAAGCAATATTTGCTGGTTGGATTACTTGAAGCTCCCGTGTTGGCTCTTATCCTTGCATATTTTTCACGCTATACAAAAAAACTTGAATATACCACTCAATATATTTTTCTCGATAACGAAAACCTCCCCGTTTTTCTTTTCATGATGGCTATTGTGGCTATGTTTCTGGGATTGATGGTGAGTGCAGAGCAAATCATTCAGGACAGGAAAATATTGCAACGTGAACAGTTTTTACATTTACACAGGGCCGGATATATTCATTCGAAAATTGCATTTTTATTCATTTTATCTGCCATTCAAGCAGTTACCTTTGTATTTATCGGGAATGTTTTACTCAGCATCCGGGGGATGGGCTTACCATTTTTCCTGATGTTTTTTACCATAGCGTGCAACGCCAACATGCTGGGATTGAATATTTCCTCCGGCTTTCGTTCCCTTGTAACCATTTACATTCTTATCCCGGTATTGTTGGTACCGCAATTGTTGCTAAGTGGGGCTACCCTTAGTTTCGACAGGTTACCGGCTTCTATCCGACATCCGAAATATGTTCCGGTAATTGGAGATATGATTATAGCACGCTGGGCTTATGAGGGACTGATGGTTCATCAGTTTAAGAGCAACAATTACCAAAAACATTTTATGAAGATTGACAGGAAAATCAGCCGCAGTTCATTTATGGCCAATTACCTGTTACCGGAACTTGAAAATGCCGTTGCCGGTATTGATTTTCAGCTTCGAAGCAATGTTTTGCCGGCACAAAACGACTGGAAACTTGTATTGAATGAGGTGAAAGCCCTGGAGCAGTATAAAAACAAAACAATGGAGAGTCTCCCCAACAGGGTTGAAGAAATCAATTCGGAAACAATCAATGAATTGTCTTCATTTTTAAAAGAAGTAAGGCTTGTATATACCCAGTTAACAAATTACTACATTACCGAAAAGGATAATATAATAGAGAATCTTCGGGGAAAAGGCATTGATCTGGTGAAAATGAAAGAGGATCATGTGAATAATAGAATATCGGACATTGTAACTGCAAAAAATCAAAAGCAAAAAATTTCAATTATGGATAACGAGATCATCAGAAAAGCAGAACCTGTTTTTTTTAGTCCTGATTCAAAACTGGGAAGAGCCCACTTTTACGCACCTGAGAAAAGACTGTTTATGTGGAATGTTGAAACCTTTTGGTTTAATTTGATATTTATTTGGGTAATCACCATTTTTTTATATATATTTTTGCAAATGGATTTTTTAAGAAAAGCCATGGACTTTGTTGAAAATAACAGGAAACTGTTTGGCCAACGTGTCCGTTAAATTTATTTGATGCTAATCTGACATGTTGAAAATAAAAAAATTCATAAGTGTTGTTGTTGTATTGATGTTTGCATGGAGCATTGGCCAATCGCAAAGTTGCAAGGATTTCCATCTTGGTTTTTGTCCTATCCCCGATTTTACGTACTACTATAATCAGCAGTCCCAAAGCATGGAGTTTCGGGTGGGCGAAAAAAAGGAGGTTCACATCATTGCTTACGAAAATACCGATTATTTTATTTCCATTTGCAAACACCGTAAATTCAATACCTTGCAGTTGAAATTATACACCGATGATCCCCGTGAATTGATTTACGATAACGCAACCAATGCTTTTGCAGATACGTTGAAATTTGCAAATCGTGAAACACGAAGGCTGGTGCTTGAATTGAGTATACCGAATGAAAGAAATGATCCGAAAGATAGAAAGGAAAGGTGTGCCGGGGTTCTGATTGGCACAAGGATGCATTCAACGAATTAATAAAACGTGTAACCATGATACGGACATTTAATAAATTTATGCTGGTCTTCGTTATTTTGGCAGGTTGTCGAATGGCAGGCGATGATCAGGCAGATAACGTGTCGAAGGAAGATTTCGATAAGCTGAAAGCACCCGGAACCGAACGAACTATCTACTACAGGTTTCCTTCTCCTGAAGAAATGTTGAGATATATCCATCAGGAAGAACTTGCTTTTCAAGAGGAATTGGTCAACCCGGTGAACAATTCTGCGCAGTACATTGATTCAAAATCACAAAGCATTAACCTGGGCATATATATTTCGGATCTTACTTATGCAACCATTTTCAGAAAATTGAACCTGGCATCCGATTACCTGGGAGTAGTGCAGCGTTTGAGTGATGCATTGCATATTAAGTACATGGAAGAAACCGAGGTAAAAGATCGGGTGCAACAAAACCTGGCAAATTTGGATTCATTGATGAGCATATCCCGTGAATCGTATAATTTCATGGTGGATTACCTGGTGGAAACGAACAATGAAAAGACGCTGGCCCTGATTTCAGCAGGTGCTTACATTGAAGCGCTTTACCTCGCCCTGAATCAAATTTCAGTAATTGACACAAATGATGAAATTTTAAGAAAAGTTTTGGAACAAAAATATGCTTTTGGCAATTTATATAAATACATGCTTGATTACACAGACTTTCCTCAAATACAAGAAGTCATTGCAGAATTGGATGACATACAGGAAGTTTTTGAGGAGGTGCAGTTTAAGCAGGTCGGAAAAGCAGAACTGGAGAGGGAAGGAGGAGAACTGGTATTAACAGGTAGTAAAAAAACACTCATTTTTGATCAGGCAACTGTAAAAAGATTAACTGCCGAGGTTAATGCCCTCAGGAATAAATTTGTACAAGACCTTTAAAATGATTAAGAATATTACATCGGAGACGTCTAAGGAGCAGCATATAAAACAATTGATAAAAGAGGGTGAACATCAGCAACTGGATTTTAAATTTGAAATTTCAGACTCAAAAAAGATTGCCCGTACCCTGGCTGCATTTTCAAACACCGATGGCGGTAAATTGCTCATTGGTGTGAAAGACAATGGAGCAATTGCAGGGGTGAGATCCGAGGAAGAATATTTCATGCTTGATGCGGCTGCAAATATGTATTGTAAACCGCCGATGGATCTCAATTATCAAAAACATGAGATCAACGGAAAATCTATTTTGGAAGTAACCATTCCGAAAAGAAAGGACCACTTAACTTCAGCTCCCGACAAGGCTGGCAAGTATATGGTGTATATCCGTGTTAAAGATCAGAATCTTTTGGCCAATACCGTTTTACTGCGGGCATGGCAACAACGTCATGAGAAATCCGGGGTGTTTCTGAAGTTTACGGATAAAGAAAAACTGTTACTCGAGTACTTATCAGAAAATGAACGTGTAACTTTTTCACGGTTTCGCCGAATGGCAAGGGTGTCAAGAAAACAGGCAGAAAATATCCTTGTGAAACTGGTATCACTTGAAATATTGACAATCGAATTCACCGAAAAGCTAACGTTTTACAAACTATCGGAACATATGCCCGAAACACCCGATTGGATCAGGGAGTAGCCCCGTTGGCATCACTGAAGTTATTGAAAAACAGGGTAACAGTAGAGTTTTTCGCTTTATTTTTCCAGGTTGGTTAGCAATGAATAAC
>CAZAMT010000105.1:0-12589 GCA_964486145.1 uncultured Bacteroidales bacterium | reverse complement strand
GAAGTCCCCTTTAGGGGATTTAGGGGTAAGGTGGCTTTTTAGACCGGACTCATCATTGAATTTTGTTTTCCTGTAACTTGTTTGACAAAAAAATATTTACTAACTTTATTTTTGACTAACCAAAATTAAGCTGTCGATGGCCGGTTTTGTGAATACTTTTTATGGATTTGTTTATGCGTCTTTGTTTATCATCGTGTTTGTTACAGCTTCATCTTCCCTGAAGCCGTTTAGAACGCATAAAAGGCGGCGAATATCAACCATGTTTTTAAAGTTGAGTTACCTCATTTATTTATCCGTCTATCTCGTATTTATTTTCTTAATTTTATTCTTAAGTGAAACCAGGTTGCAGAGTGAAGAGATAGATGAAAAGTGGATCAAGTTTTACCTTGGGTTGTTTCTTGTTATCACGCTGTTCCCCAACATGGGTATTGTTTTTCGGAGAAAGTTTAAAAAGGTAAGGGTGAATTACAACATTACATTGACGGCAATTAATTTTCTTGCAACCATACTGATAATTCTATTACTATCCAGCAAAACCTGGGGAGTTCTGCTTTAATTTTCAATGAATGTACTGGCTGCCTGTGTTGCACGATGTACTTTTTTTTCGAAAGGTATTTCACCTTCAATCCATTGAATGTTCATACCTTCCCGCTCCATCTTTCGAAACCATGTACGCTGTCGTTTCGCAAACTGATGGATGGCTGTATTTAGCTTGTTGAACATTTCATCCCTGCTTAATATGTTTCGAAGGTACATCGCAATAAACTTATATTCAAGCCCGTAATAAACAACATCCTCATAACTTAATCCCTTGTCGAATAACGATTCCACTTCTTCTATCATCCCATTTTCGAGACGTTGTTTTAACCTGTTTGTAATGTTTTTCCGCTCGTTATCACGATGATACCTGATGCCAATAAACAGGGGTATCATGTTCGGAAATTCAATATCTGTTTCGGGATGATCCCGGTAGTATCTTTCAATTTCGATGGCCCGGATGGTGCGTTTTTTTGTATCGATATCACTCACGTTATGAAGTTTCTTTATTGAACCGAGAATTTCTATAAGCTCATCATGGGACTTCGGCTCCATTTCGTTTCTCAATTTGTCATTTACGGGCACATGTATCAATTTGTAACCCTGGGTAACAGCTTGTATATACATTCCTGTGCCACCGCATACAACCGGGATTTTATTGCGATTAAGAATATGTTCACGTGCTTGAAGAAAATCTTTTTGATATTCATACACATTGTATTTTTCACCAGGCTGTTTGATGTCAATCAGATGATATTGAATTTCTGCACCATCAACAATGTAATCATTATAATCTTTGCCTGTGCCAAGGTTCATGTCCCTGTACACCTGTCGTGAATCAGCACTGATAATTTCGCCGTTAATATTTTTGGCGACGTGAGCCGCTATTTTTGTTTTGCCACTTGCTGTTGGGCCAAGGATAATAATAATTTTGTTTTCTTTGTTCATAAAAGAGTTTATTGTAAAAGTATCAAATTAAAAGTTTTGTTTGATAAGGATCATATGCATATTCCCGTGCTGGCTTTCCTGAGACGAATGATTGGGCTCATTTTTTTTCCTGTAAAAACCTGGAAGCAGGTGAGCCGTGAACCGAAATCGGGAAAACAGGTTTTTACAGGTTATGCATTGCCTTTATTGTTTATCTCCGGATTCGCTGATTTTTTTTATCATCTTTACATGCCTGATATCGAGGCGGAACGATATTCCTGGGCTGTCGCAGCTTTTATATTTTCAGTTATCGGCGATGCATTTTCAATAACAATATCCGCCTGGTTGCTGGCTTTGCTTGGTCAGAATTTCAGACTGAATGCATCATACAGTGTACTTTTAAAAATTGTTTCATATTCCATAACTGCTTTTGCTCTGGTGTCGACAATGGTTAAATTTATTCCCAAGGCAAGTATTCTATATATTTTGGGATTTTATTCGTTTTATATCCTTTTTCAGGGTTTGAATACATTCTTTACTTTCCCGGAAGACAAAAAGACAGCCTTTGTATTTATTTCCTTTCTTCTAATTGTAGTTGTTTTTTCGATAACTGGTATTCTCATAAACGTTGGCGCTTCTTTTCTATTTTTGCGGGAAGAGTTGTTTTTTTAAGCGAACAACTGAAATATGAATTGTAGTGATAAAAACAGGGCGGGATAATACCGCATTAGGCGGCACAAACTCTTCTATTCTATAAAAATATTATGAGACACATTATTCAAATATTTCCTTGATGGTTCAAGGTGAACATATTAAGTAGACGATATTGCCATTAATAATAAAATTTATCCCGTGATTGCAGGGCAAATGGGTATTTATTCCTGTTAGAAAACAATTGGCTGATGCAATTTGAACCCATGGGATCTTCATTTCGGAGATAATTTTAGTAGTTTTGGACGAAATTAAATCCATAAAGCAAAGAGAGACAAAATGTTTTTAAATTAGTAGTTAAGAAAAACTCTCATGAATCAGAATAAAATCAATATAAAGAACAAGAAGGCATATTTTGATTATGAAATCATTGAAAAATATGTTGCAGGCATTGTTCTCACGGGTACCGAAATAAAATCAATACGCATGGGCAAAGTAAGCCTTGTTGAATCTTATTGCTACTTTGATCGGGGAGAATTGTGGGTAAAAGGAGTAAATGTTTCTGAGTATCCCTGGGGAACATTTAACAATCACGAACCCAGGCGTGATCGAAAATTATTGTTACAATCCAAAGAACTTCGTAAACTCGACCGGAAAGTGAAGGAGTCCGGATTAACCATCATTTCGCTACGTTTATTTTTAAACGCGAGAGGACTGGCCAAGCTTGAAATTGCACTGGCAAGGGGTAAAAAAGAGTATGATAAGCGGGAAACCATCAAGCAAAAAGACATGAAGCGTGAAATGGCCAGGGCTAAAAAAATCGGTTGATATGTACCGCTATTGTGAGAAGAAAAAGTCGTTCAACTCGTAAATTTCCTGTGTGGTGAGGTCTGATTCAAAATCAAAGAAACTATCAATAGCTTCCATTACTTCTTCGAAAGAAATATAGCCATCATTGTCTTTATCAACCGACGTATATTTGTCCGGAACTTTTACATCTTTCAGCCCACTGAACTGGGTTGCACTTGCATAATTAAGAACATATAAATCCACTTCACTTCGCTTCACTGCATCGTTATTTTCAATGAGTGCAATAAGCTGATCTTCCTGCATGGTGACTCCAAATTCATCAACAATCGCTCCTTTTTCGGTTAGTGGTTCACGATCCAGATAATTGGGCACTCCATCGTTATCATCATCAAACGGACAGCCTACCGAATCCACCTGAACGCCGGGAGGGGTATCCATGCATTCATCCGATACATCAAATACACCATCATAATCTTCATCGCTCAACAATGTAGGATCAAAATCAATATCGGCAAACAACTTTCTTTCAATTATGGTTTTATCATCAGAAAACAAATCGAGGTGGATGGTTGCGTATGTATACATAAACATGTCATTTAACGCGTTGCCTCCATAGTTTTTACCATCTTTTTCGTTGAAAGTTCCGGATAAATTGTCAAGGAAATCAGTGAACGTGTAATGGATTGACGTACCCAGCCGAAGTGTTACTCTGTCGGATACTGAAAAATCCAGACCAAAATCCACAGGGATGGCAAACGAATAATTCTGCGGGGGTAACTCTTTATTAAAGAAATTGTTGTCTTCATCTCTAAGGTCAGTTTCGTAAATATAATCCCTGGTAATGATGGTGCTTTGCCTGTCAAACTTAAACTGTTCCTCAATATTTCGTATGGTACCATCAGACCAAAAGTGGTATTCGCTTTCAATGCCCTCGGTGTTGTAATAAAGATCGGCTTTGGGGTTGTACAGAAATGTTTCCACACCTACTGAAAAGAATGGGAACATGAGGCGATCCTGCCGTGCATAGAAGTTTTTGAAATTATAATTCAGGTTGACTCCAAAATTGAAAATTTCTGTTTGGAAATTTAAATGACCAACGGGAGGATCTATGTCTGTTTGACTTCCTGAAAGAGAGCCTGTGATAAAGAAAAAGTTGGTCCTGAAATAATGTTTGTTATCAACAAAGGTAGCTATGTTTACTTTATATCCAAGTTGTCCGATAAGCGGGCTGGTGAAATCATTGCTCACATCACCCATGAAATTCAGGATTCCCGTTCCGAATCCAATGACAGGTTTATATACGGGATTCTCCACCTCAACTTCTTCTTCAAGGAATTGGTCCCAGAAGTTATCATCCTGTCCAAAAAGCTGGAAGGGCAGAATGAGAAATAAAAGTAAAAAATATTTTAAAATTGTTTTTTTCATTCTTTGCCGGTTATTTATACCATTCGTGATTGGCAATCATCAGGGCCTCCTGAACCGTTATTCTAATTCCGTCATTATATGCAGCCACAAAAGCATCATCGATGTTTGTGGTATTCCAGATGTGAACCCGGTAATCACGGGCATCCCTGTATATATTAAAAGAACCAACAGAATATTTATACCATCCTTCGTGTTGTTCCTTTTTAACTTCTTTATCAAGATTGAATTTCCGAAAATACCTGTCAATGTTTACAGGTTTATGTCCGGCTGCAACCTGTATCCTGTAGTAAATGCCTGTTTCTGGCGACAATAAATCGTCCCGGTTGGCGGGCATATTCATTTCGGGATGTTTTAAATCCGTTGTTGGTTTTTCTCGAATTTGGGTAATGGTGGGCTCGGATGTTTCCTCTGTATCCGGGCTCCCCTTGATGGCTACATCCCCTGTTCCTGAAGCATATAATTCCTGTTGAACCACAGCAATCAGTTCATTGATTTCGGGTTCAGACAGGGTTAACAAGTCGGCATCATGCTCAACAATATCAACAACCACGGTTTGGTTGTCCCTGAAATACGAAAACTGACCGGCCATTTGGTTTAAAGGTTCCTGATTCTGGCCTTCAAGCGGGATAAGTTTGTAGGAGACAATGAAATGTTCCTTTGCTGGCAGGTTTCGCCAAATAAACTTGGCGATGCCGTTATTATATGTAAAAATCCCATCTTGTGTTTCACCCTTTACAGCGGTATATCCTGCCGGAATATAATCTTCGATTTTGGCAAATTGTTTTAAATCACTTTTGTTAACAAGCAGGTTTACATCAATCTCCTGCGGATCCACAATTTCTGGTGTTTCCCTGATGCAAACAACCGATCGTACCGGTTGATTACTAACATTTGGCATGTACATTTTACCGAAATCATTGATATCAACAATGAATTGAGGATTTACCGTAGAAGAGGGATTGATGGCCACAAGTTCGGGCTGCAACTGAACTGATTTTCGCTCATTTTCTTCGATGTATGAAAATGTTCCGGATAAATTAAAAAAGCCTTTGAGCCGTTCATTTACTTTTACTTTGTAATAAAATGTGAGTTTATCTTCTTCAGGAAGGCGCAACCAAATGATCCGGATGCGATTATCTTCGAAGGTGAAATCTGCTGCATTTCCCGAATTTATCTGGAAAGCCTCAAGACCCGCTGGCAACTCTTGTTGAAATCTGGCAAATCCGGATAACTGGCCTTTGTCTATTGTGATCTGCACTCTGAATTCCTGACCTGCCTCAACTTCATCTGGGACAAAAATCGTCATTCCGACATCCTCTGGAATCAAAAAACCAATGGATATGATGGCGGTAAATAAGATGACGAATGTTCCGAAAAGTCTATACATGAATGGGTTACAAATTAATTAATAGTTATAACAAGGTCTAATGCAATATTAATAAAATCCTGGTAACATTGCCCTAAAATCAGCTAAATTTTAAACTACTGATTTGTAGATGAATACGGGAAAAGTTTCAAATGGTTTGGTTAAAAACCTGTGTTATAAACCAAAAATGAGTGATTTTATCAAATTTTATTGATTTTTCGTCATTTTGAATCATTTCATCGTATCCAAAAAGCAAAGAAACAGGCCAAAAGCTTTAGAATCAACAAATGCGATGCCTAAAAGTTTGGACTGAGAAGGTATTTTGAGTAAAAATTATTAATGATTTCAACAGCATCATCTGCTTCATCAACAACTTTGAATAAATCAATGTCTTCCGGGTTTATGTTGCTTTCTTCTTCCAACATTACTGTGTTGATCCAATCAATAAGACCCTGCCAGTAGTTTTTACCAACCAGAATGATGGGAAAACGACCGATCTTTTCTGTCTGGATTAAGGTCATTGCTTCAAAGAGTTCATCAAAAGTACCAAAACCTCCGGGAAGCACTATGAATCCCTGGGCATATTTCATGAACATGACTTTTCGTACAAAGAAATGGTCAAAGTTGATAAGTTTATCGGTATCAATGAATTCATTGGGTTTTTGCTCATAAGGCAGGTCTATGTTCAGGCCAACAGAGGGGCCACCACCTTTTTTAGCTCCTTTGTTAGCTGCTTCCATTATACCAGGCCCACCACCAGTAATGATTCCATAGCCAAATTGTGTAAGTTTAAAGGCAATGTTTTCGGCCAACTTGTAATATTTATTTTCAGGTCTGGTACGTGCCGATCCAAATATGGAGACGCACGGCCCTATGCGTTGAAGTTTTTCAAATGCTTCAACAAATTCCGACATTATTTTGAAGATTTTCCAGCTATCTGCTGTTACTGTTTCGTGCCAGTTTTTTTGCTGAAAGGCATTTAATATCAGTTTTTCGTTCTCTTTCTTCATCATGTTAACTCTTTTTTTAAATGGAATGCTGTATGGCTGTTATTACGTTTGATTATATCTTCGGGTTTGCCTGTTGTAACGATTTTACCGCCTTTGATTCCACCTTCAGGTCCAATGTCAATGATATAATCTGCCATTTTGATGACATCCATGTTATGTTCAATAACCAGTATCGTGTTTCCTTTATCTACCAAACGATTTAGAACATCCAATAGTACCCGGATATCTTCAAAATGCAGTCCGGTAGTTGGTTCATCCAGTATATACATGGTTTTACCGGTATCTTTTTTTGAAAGTTCAGCAGCCAGTTTTACTCGTTGTGATTCTCCTCCTGACAGGGTGGTTGAAGCCTGTCCAAGATTGACATATCCAAGTCCGACCTGTTGAATGGTAAGTAGTTTGTTGTAAATGGAAGGGATGTTTTTAAAGAAATCAACTGCCTGGTTGATAGTCATGTCCAGCACTTCACTGATGTTCCGCCCTTTGTATTTTATCTCAAGTGTTTCACGGTTGTAACGTTTTCCGTTGCAATCCTTGCAACGAACATAAACATCCGGAAGAAAATTCATTTCAATGGTTTGCACACCTGCGCCTTTGCAGGTTTCACAGCGACCTCCTTTAACATTGAAAGAAAATCGACCGGCTTTGTAACCCCGGATTTTTGATTCCGGTGTCTGTTCAAATAATTTTCGAATGTCAGAGAAAACTCCTGTATAAGTTGCCGGATTTGACCTGGGAGTCCGTCCTAGCGGTGACTGGTTAACCTCGATCACCTTGTCCAGATTCTCAATACCTTTCAAATCGCTGAATGGAAGAGGTTCCTTATTGGAACGGTAAAAATGCCTGCTTAAAATCGGATACAATGTTTCATTGATGAGTGATGACTTGCCACTGCCCGAGACCCCTGTAATACAAATGAAACATCCAAGGGGAAATGATACATTTACTTTTCTTAAATTATTACCGGAAGCACCTATTAGTTTGAGTACTTTTCCGGATCCGGGCCTGCGGGATTTGGGAATCATTATTTTTTTTACATCATTGAGGTATCGTGATGTTAGTGTGTCTGATTTTCTGATCATCTCCGGAGTACCCGAAGCTACAACATTTCCGCCATGCCGTCCTGCACACGGTCCCATATCAATGATATGGTCTGCCGAAAGCATCATTTCCTTGTCATGCTCAACAACAATAATGGAATTGCTCTTGTCCCGAAGCTCTTTTAACGCCGTTATCAAACGTCTGTTATCCCTCTGATGAAGACCAATACTTGGTTCGTCAAGGATATAAAGTACATTGACAAGTTGAGAGCCTATTTGCGTAGCCAGTCGTATTCGTTGACTTTCGCCTCCCGAAAGACTTCGTGAACTGCGGTTGAGGGCAAGGTATTCCAGGCCAACTTCCAATAAAAAGTGAACACGGGTTTTTATTTCTTTTAAGATTTCAGTTGCAATTTTACGCTGCTTATCCGATAATTTACTGTCAAGAGTATTCAACCAGTCAGCCAGTTCAATCAGATCCATAGCTGCGAGTTGCCCGATGTTTTTATCTGCAATTAAAAAATGAAGTGCTGCTTTGTTTAGCCTGAATCCTTTACATTCAGGGCATGTTACACGCTTGATGTACTGTGCCGTGCTACTTCCGTTTTTTTTGGGGTTATCTTCGTGTTCGTGTTGGTTTGCTACATAATTGATGATGCCTTCAAAACTCAAAAAGTAATTTGCTGAACTTCCGAGTGGTGTGTTTTGCAACGGGAAAGTTTCCTCAGAACCATAAAGGATAATATTTAATGCTCGTTCAGGTATATCTTTTATGCGTGTGTTTAACGTAAACTTATACTTATTTGCAATCGATTCAATTTGCCAGAAAATTAAGCTGTTACGATATTTTCCCAGTGGTGAAATACCTCCTTTTCGTATACTTACTTCCGGGTTTGGGATTATTTTTTCAATGTCAACTTCGTTTACCTCTCCAAGTCCGTTGCATTTTGAACAAGCTCCCTGGGGTGAGTTGAACGAAAAATTATGTGGTGCAGGCTCGTTGTATGAAATTCCGGAGGTGGGACACATCAACTGCCGGCTGTAATATTTGGCATCGTCCGTGTCTTTTTCCAAAATCATGAGGATTTCTTTGCCGTGCTTCATAGCTGTTTCTACACTCTCTTTCAAACGTTTACGGTCACCATCACCTACCTTTAATTTATCAACCACAATTTCAATGTTATGGTTTTTATATCTATCCACGCGCAACCCGTATTTTACCTCAGTTATTTCACCATCAATCCTTACATACAAAAATCCTTTCTTGCGCACCTGGTCAAACAATTCGCGGTAATGGCCTTTCCGGTTTTTAACCACAGGAGCCAAAATATATACAAGTTTTTGATCGAATTTATCTTTTATCAACCGGATAATTTGGTCTGTGGTGTATTTAACCATGGGTTCACCTGTAACATGCGAATGGGCAATTCCTGCCCTGGCAAATAAAAGCCTTAAAAAATCATAAATTTCTGTAGTGGTACCAACGGTTGAACGCGGATTTTTATTGGTTGTTTTTTGCTCTATCGAAATAACCGGACTTAAACCGGTAATTTTATCAACATCCGGACGTTCCATGTTTCCCAGAAACTGACGAGCATAAGCCGACAAAGTTTCAATATAGCGTCTCTGGCCTTCGGCATAAATGGTATCAAAAGCGAGCGATGATTTTCCACTTCCGCTGAGGCCCGTAATAACGGTAAGTTTATTTCTCGGAATGATAACGTCAATGTTCCTTAAGTTATGGACCCTGGCCCCCAATACCTCTATCACCTCCTTGTTTAAGGTGTTATTTTCATCCTGCATAGAATTGTTAAAATCAAATTAACCAAGTAAATACTTCTTATTTTAAAGAAGATTGCAAAGTTAATTCATCTTGCGGAATAAATTGACGTGATCCTTCTTTTGGAATTTTAATTTGATAGGTTTTTTTATAACTGTTTGTCAGATATTTGTCCCGAAGCCAGGGATTCAGGTATTTCAGTATTTTGTAATTGGTATTATGGTTTTTAGCAAAAGCTGCAAAATCAATGATAGACGAATCAATTTCGACTTTATAAAAATGGATGGGTTGGTAGAGGTCTTTATCTTCATAATAAAAACCATATTTGTTCGGGTTTTCAAGAATGGTTTTAATTGCAAGCACCCGGTACATGTAGCGTCCGGTTTCGATGTTCAACAGAAGGTTGTAGTAATTTGCTTCCTGTTGACGCACTACCTGCCTGTTTAATCCTCCACGTCCCACATTATAAGAAGCCGCTGCCATGGTCCAGGTTCCAAATTTGCCGTATGATTCTTTAAAAAACTTACAGGCTGCTTCCGTCGCTTTTTCAATGTGGTATCTTTCATCTACTTCGTTGTTTACTTCCAGCCCGTAATCCTTTGCTGTACCACTGAGTAATTGCCAAAAACCAACAGCACCAGCCGGGGAAACAACATTTTGTAATCCGCTTTCGGCAAGGGTGATGTATTTAAAATCATCGGGGATGTTGTTTTGCCTGAGTATTTCTTCGATTACCGGGAAATATTTATTTGCACGTTTAATGAAAAGTAATGTTTGTGACTGCCAGTAGGTATTCACAAGCAGCTCACGATCGAAACTTTCACGGACATCCATGTTCTCTAAAGGAACTTTTTCCCCGGCAAAGCTTAAATCCTTCGGGATATCAACAGCGAATATGGCATAATCTTTTCGAAAATTACGAGTTAGTTGTTGCTTTTCTTCTTCTGTATCTGTAAAACTGAAAATAACAGCAGTAATAGAAAAAATGGAAAATGTAGTTAGCAAATAAATTACATGGTATATTTTTTTGTCATTCTTCATGGAAGCCTCCAACATCTTAAAGTTTGTAGTTTATACGTCAGATAATGTCAAAAGTATACTATTTTTAAGATTTTTCACACCTGTTTGTCAATATTTAACCTGCCCCATTCATGAGTTAGCATTTGTTTTAGAAAAAGATTGTACGTTACTTAAAAAAATGTAATTTTAAGATTGAATAAAACCCAAAAATGACTGATTTTAAAGAAAACTATATAAATCCTTTTACAGACTATGGTTTCAAACGATTATTTGGAGAAGAATCAAACAAGGATTTATTATTGGACTTTGAATTCGATAATGATAAAAAATATCCGAATAAATTCAGATATTATGAAAAGAAAATTACTATTATTTATTTGTTCGATTATTTTCATACAATCTTCTTTTGCCCAGCAATATGATACCTTAAAGATTGCCGCGCCTCCGGGTGGCGGAATGTATTTGGGGCAATACGAATGGATGATCGGGCAAGTGGACACCTTTGAAATGGCGATTAAAAGACCTACGGCCTGGTTTGGAGACAGGGGCGGCATGGATTTAAATAATTCTGCTGGCTTTCCCGTTTTTGATTACCTGGATGCTGAGATGGCCTGGGAGGATGGAACAGTAATCATAGCACATGCCATAGAAACCTATCCTAACCCGGATGATAATGCAGTAGCGGGGTTTACTGTGGATAAAATGCTAAATGGCGATTACGACACGGCTTTGGTCAGGCTGGCCGATGAGTTCGCCCAGTTTGGCAAACCCATGTTTTTTAATACTGCCAGAGAAATGCTTGGTTACGGCGCTGACTATATGTGTGGCTTCGGTTCTGATGGGGATAAGAGCTTCGAGTGGGCGCTGCTTAATGCCCAGGGCCTTGATAAGTTCGATCCTTCCATATTTCCCAATGCATCATTGTACAGCGATTTGGGAGATCCCGAAATTAGTGATGGCGTAGAGCGATGGGTGGCATCTCAACGCTATTACTATAACTTTTTTGTGCTTGAAAGAGGGTTAAAGTTCCTTACATTCGAAACCGGTGGATACCCGGTAATTGATAGCCTTTATGTTCAAAGGGGAGTACAGGAAGCATTGGAAGAATACCCCGGTATTGATCCGGAACACACCCAGAAACTATACGAGTCAAGCTTTAACTTTGCAAATTATTACCCCGGAGATGATTATACGGACTGGATCAGCATTAATTTTTATACCATCGATTATTATGCAGATGGCTGGTCAAATCTCAATTTTGATTACCTGATACCTACAAAAAAATACTTAGATGACTTAGATTATACGCTGAATCAAATCGCACAGGTAGCCCCCGACAAACCGGTCATGTTTCTGGAACTGGGTTTTCCGGATGGTATGGAAGTGAACTCGGCCTATGCGGCCTCAAAGATAGATTCCTCATTAAATCATATTATTAATCATTGCCCTGAAATTAACGGGTTGTCATTCTGGTCGTGGCATCCATTATGGATGATCCCTGATTTTTGGCCTTTCGATTGTTTAATACGCCCGGGCACTATTCAGGCTGATACCTTAAGTGCAATCATCGATAGAAATCCGGAAAAATTTCATTCTTGCGTATATTTTTCAGATGGCAGCTTGCATCCCTTTTGTCAGACCGTTGGAGTGGGGAAGTTAGAACGTGAACCAGGGTTTAAAGTATTTCCAAACCCTGCAAGAAATAATTTGTTTATATCTGAAGCAGAGCCGGGTTGCAACATTGAAATTATTTCCGTTGATGGTAAGTTGGTTTATCAAACAGTGAATTATAACGGATCGCTTGATATTTCTTTTCTGCCTGCTGGAATTTATTTTCTAAAAGTTGAGAATGTCGGAGAACCAGCCGAAATTAAGAAATTTATTAAACAATAAAATATAGTTTGAGCTAAAACATAAGAATAGAACCACGCTCGCCAACATAAGTATCCATGTCCACTTATGAAGTGCGAAGAACAAGGACAAGGCGTAAAGGGTATCTGCGGCGAGGGACAACCGGAGCCAA
>CAZAMT010000104.1:1804-12616 GCA_964486145.1 uncultured Bacteroidales bacterium | reverse complement strand
TAAGTAAGGTACAAAAGAGGATCAAACAGAACAATATCAATACATAACACTGAATTTATGAGAATAGAAATACTGCATCTTGTAGAAGGAGCTAAAAAGGCAAAAGGATTAGCTGTGGTTATTGATGTGTTCAGGGCATTTTCGCTGGCTTGTTACATCATGGATAAAGGAGCTGAAACCATCATTCCAGTAGGAAATATTGATACTGCTTATCAACTTAAGAAGGACAATCCGGAGTATTTACTTGTGGGTGAACGAAACGAAAAGATTATGCCGGGGTTTGACTTTGGAAATTCTCCTTACCAGGTTAAAGATGCCGTTTTTAAAGGCAAAACAGTGGTACATACCACAAGTGCAGGAACACAGGGGTTGGTAAATACCACGAATGCAGATGAAACCATTACAGGTAGTTTTGTCAATGCCGATGCCATCATTCGTTACATTCAAATGAAAAATCCGAAGCATGTTTCCCTTGTGTGCATGGGATATGCAGCGAACCATCCAACAGAAGAAGATACATTTTGCGCCGAATATATAAAAGCAAGTTTACAAGGTGAGAACCTAAATTACGAGGAAATGGTTAAACTGATGAGGCAAACCAGTGGTAAACGTTTTTTTATTCCTGAAAAGCAAGGTCATGCACCATCTGAAGATTTTTACCTGTGTACTAAAAAGGGAATATTTGACTTTGTACTCATTGCGGAGAAAAGGGATAGCGAACATATCCGTTTAAAAAAACGGAAGGTGTAATCCGGTTTTTTGAGAAAAAAATAACAAGATTTTTATTTAATTTGCACCTTTATAAATAGATTTTCATGTCAATAAAAAAGAGATTAAAAAATTACCGGGAGCGGCAAAAACAAAAATCAACCTTTGCCAAAATTACAGATATTCTGTTTGTAATTTTCGTTGTTTTGTTGCTCATCCCTTCAACCCGAAGAGAAATTCGCACATTTATATCCAGAATTACAATGCTGCAACCTTCTTTGAAGGAAAATGAATCGTATAAGCAACTGGATAACAACGGTTATCAGTGGAAACTGCAAACCTTTAATGGTGATGAATTTACATTTGCAGATTTGGCTGGCAATGTTGTATTTCTGAATTTCTGGGCTACCTGGTGCCCACCGTGCAGAGCTGAAATGCCTGCTATTCAGGATTTGTACCATCAGTTCCAGGACGATGTTGTATTCGTGCTTGTGAGCAACGAAAATCCTCAAACAATTCAGAATTATTTTACAGAACAGGGATACGAATTGCCTGTGTATTTTTCAAAATCAGAAATCCCGGTACAATTAAGGTCCAACACAATTCCTGCTACGTTCATCATCTCCAAAACAGGAAAGATTGTTTTAGAAAAGAAAGGTGCCGCGAGATGGAATGGAACAAAAATTAAACAATTGCTTTCTACGTTGGTTTCAGAATAAAGAAACAGCAAATTAATAACCAAAAACAACTTAATAAAATGGTACAACATATCGTGATGTGGAAACTGGATGAGAATTTAACTGATGCTGCAAAAGATAAATATGCATCATTAATCACTGATACTATCAATGAACTCAGTGAAAAAGTGGCGGAAATAAAAAATGTGAAGATCAATCGAAACGGGCTGAAAAGCGATCATACCAATTATGATCTAATCATGCACGCTGAATTTGACAGTTATGATGCCCTGAAAACGTATCAACACCACCCTGAATACCAAAAGGCTGTAGGAATTGTCAGGCCGCGGACAGAGAAAAGATCTGCCATAGACTTTGAAATATAGTTTTAACCCTGCTAAAATATTTTTATGATTCGACACATTGTAATGTGGAAGCTTAAGCTTGGAGATCGCCCGGAAAAAAAAATGACCACCGGGGATCTCATTGTTAAAAGTATTATTGGTTTAAAAGCTAAAATACCTGAGATTATGGATATCAACGCTTACATGAACCACGTCGAAGCTCCAAAAAACAATTATGACATCGTTCTTGATGCCACTTTCAAAAACATGGAAGATTTGGAAAAATACCAGGTGCATCCCGAACACCAGAATGTAGCCTCCCTGATAAAACCGAAGGTATCGGATCGATCGGCAATAGATATTGAAGTATAGCGTATACCGGCATGGATTGGTTTGATGCATGTAAATAATATAAACTTTCACCAATTCTATATTAAAGAATAATCCAAATTATCATTGGTGAGCGACTCATGCCGGCATTGCTAAATTTGCGCTTAAACCGTGCTGGGTTTTACTTTTTTAACGAAATTTCCTGCAAGCGGATCCTACCGGGTTAAACAAATCATCATTGCATAATTAACATATTGTAAATCTGGCATTGTTATTAAAATTTTACTCGTTCAGTAGTGATTATGTTCATCTTGTCAGCAAAAGTTTGCTATGATACTTTCCTGTATTTCCAGATGGCCAGGGATAGAATAAGCGTACCGTAAATAAACATGGATAGAAACTCCCGGTACAAATCCATAAAGCCGGAACCTTTGAGTAACACCATTCGGAGCACCTTGATGAAATAGGCAAACGGATTAATTACATTTACCTTCTGCGCCCATACAGGCATACCCTCAATGGGCGTAAATAACCCGCTCATAAGAATAAAAACAAGCATAAAAAACCACGCCATAAACATTACCTGTTGTTGTGTATCACTGATGGTTGACAGAAACAATCCGAAACCCAACGCCAGAACCAAATAAATGCTGGCAAACAGATATATCAGGCCAATGCTTCCCACGGTAGGGATATTAAAAAATAATTTTCCGATCAATAGTCCAAAACCAAGTTCAAACAAAGCTATCAACCAAAAAGGAACGAGTTTGCCAACGATGAACTGATATTTTTTAACGGGTGTCACGTTGATTTGTTCAATGGTTCCCATTTCCTTTTCACGCACCAGGTTAAAAGCTGAGAGGAACATTCCTACTACGGTCACAAGTATCACAAGAATTCCGGGTAACATATAGAATTTATAATCTAAAACTGCATTATACCAGAACCGGGCTTTTACCTTTACCATGGATGGTGGTTGAGACGTAAAATTGTTTATCCATTTTGCCCGAACATTCCGATTGTAATCCTGAATGATGGCCGATGTATAGCCCTGGATTAAGGATGCAGCATTGCCGTTTACTGCATTTATCAAAAGTTGGACTTCAGCACTGCCGTTGCGCACAAGTTTTCTTTCAAAATCCGGGGGGAGAACCAGTATCATATCTGCCTTGTCCCTGTCAACTTGTTCCATAGCCTGCTTTACCGAAGATTGCTGAGCCGGGAATGTATAAAAGGGACTGCTTTCAAGTTTAGTAACCAATTCGCGGGATGTTTGCGAAAGATCATGATCTACCACACAAAACTTTATGTTTTTCATCTCAAATGTTGCTGCATACACCAGTATTACAAGCTGCACAACCGGTAACAGGAAAATGATAGGTAACATGGTTCGGTTGCGGAATACCTGGATAAATTCTTTTCGTAAAAGCACCAATATTGTCCTCATTTTCAATACTTTAAAATTTATTCCAACCGGGTTTTGAACTTCTGAACACTCAAACCAATAAAAACAGCGGTCATTGCAATTAAAACCAGGGTTTCCTTCCACACAAACAGTAAACCTGTTCCTTTAATCATAATGTTTTTGATGATGACGATAAACCACCTCGGAGGCATTAACACGCTTAACCACTGCAGTGGCCAGGGCATGTTTTCAATCGGGAAAATAAACCCTGAAAGAAGCATGGTTGGCAGCATCAGGGCAAACATGGAGATAAACATGGCCATCTGCTGGCTGTTGCTTAGCGTTGAAATCAGTATGCCAAGCGAAAGAGCCAGAATGATAAACAACAGACTTTCAGCAAGCAGGAGAATCAAACTTCCCTGTACCGGTACATTAAAGACAAAAAAACCGAGCACAATAATGGTAACTGCATTTATAAATGACAGCGCGATGTACGGAGTAACTTTTCCGAGAATAATCTGAATGGGTCTGAGCGGCGACACCAGCAAGGTTTCCATGGTACCATGCTCTTTCTCCCTTGTTATGGATATGCTGGTCATCATGGCTGAAACAAGCATTAAAATAAGTGCTATGGTTCCCGGCACGAACATGTAAACCCCGTCAAGATTAGGATTGAATAACATCCGGATTTCAGGCACAATGTTCAATGGAAGCTGTTGCACCTGATTGTGCTCGCGATTAAAGTCGGTTACGATGGCCTGTGCATAATTGGTTAAAATATTTGCAATGTTCGGATCACTGGCATCAGCGATGATTTGAAGATGTGCCTCTCCTTCGCGCTGCAATTTTGCTGAAAAATCGGGTTCAAAAACAAATACCTGCTTTACCTCGCCCGACTGGAAACTTTCTTCAATTTCATCTTCATGCTGTAACCTCTTTTCCAAAATATAATATCCCGAAGAAAGCAGCTTTTCGGTGAGTTTGCGTGTTACGTTATCTTTTGATTTGTCAAGGATACCAATTCGGGCATCATTGATTTCGTTTGTAATGACAAAACCAAAAATAAGGATTTGGGCCACCGGCATTCCAAAAAGAATGATCATCGTCCGGTAATCCCTGAAAATATGGTAAAATTCCTTTTTAACAAATCCCAAAAACCGTTTCACTTGTAACGCATTAATGTTAAATAGCTTATAATTAATTTTTTAGAAGCAACCGTAATTTCTCTGTGGTTACTTCAGTAAAATCACTGATAACCAGGTCGGCTTCTCCCAGGTTTACGGAACGATGCGTTGTATCAATGGCAACTACTTTCATGTGTGCCCTGCGTGCAGCCGTGATGCCATGCACAGCATCTTCGAATACAATGCATTGATTGTTCGGCGAACCCAAACGTGCAGCGCATGTCAGGAAAATTTCAGGATCAGGTTTTCCGTTTGAAATCTGCGTATCATCCACAATGGCATCAAAGTATTTGGATGCATGAATGTGTTTCAGAACAAACTGAACGTTTTCATTTGGTGCTGAAGTTGCCAGCCCGGTTTTTATATTTTCATCCTTCAGGTCTTCGAGCAACTTCATCAATCCTTTCATTGGCTTAATTTCAGGTTCATATATCTCCCGGTAAATTTGTTCCTTTTCAGTGGCAAAAGCGGTTATTTCATCTTTTGATAACTCTCTTTGAAAGAAATACTTCATGAGTTGTTCATTGGTTTTTCCAAAAAAATCCCAGATTTTTTCAGCACCTGACAAATCATGTCGATTCAGAAATTCTTCCCAGGCTATTACATGAAATTTCGAATTGTCAATCAACGTACCGTCCATGTCGAATATTGCAGTCATATTTGTAAATAATTAATGATTATTATTGTTTGATTCTGTGCTTTCGGATTTAGCAGATCCTGCCCTGGCCAGTTTAATAAAAACATCGTTCATACTTTCAGCATGGTATGCTTTTTTCATATTATCGGGATGATCAAGTGCCTCAATTCGACCGTCAACCATAATGGATACACGATCGCAGTATTCCGCCTCATCCATGTAATGGGTTGTTACAAAAACCGTAATTCCTTTATCAACAGCATCGTAAATTAAATCCCAAAATTGCCTTCGTGTAATGGGATCCACACCTCCGGTTGGTTCATCGAGAAAAACAATGCCCGGCTGATGGATGATGGCTATGGAAAAAGCCAGTTTTTGCTTCCAGCCCAGCGGTAATTCAACTATTTTTTTGCTTCGTTGGTTAATAATGCTGAGGGTTTCAAGCAATTCCTCCTTTTTTTCTTTGAGTCGTCGTCTTCTGAGACCGTAAATTCCTCCGAAAAAATCAATGTTTTCTTCGATGGTCAAATCTTCATAAAGAGAGAATTTCTGACTCATGTACCCGATATTCCGCTTAATCATTTCCCTTTCTTTGTAAATGTCATATCCGTTTACTGTCACTTCTCCCCCGGTTGGTTCGGACAGGCCACAAAGAATTTTAATAGCGGTAGTTTTCCCTGCACCATTCGCTCCCAGAAAGCCAAATATCTCTCCCCGATAAACATCAAAAGTAAGGTTATCATTGGCGGTAAATTCACCAAATCGTTTTACAAGATTCTTTACTTTTATCACTTCCTTCATAACATATATTCAATCGTAATGATTATCAATATTGAATCATATCAGTTTTTCATGAGCTCCATGAAACAATCCTCAATTCCGGGGTTAATTTGCTCAACGCGAACGTCATCAAAACCTCTTCCTGTAAGATATTCTTTCACTTCGTTGGTTTTTATCCTATTCTCTTTACCGGTGAAATGTATATCCTGGCCAAACAGAAATACGGAATGGCATTTTTCAAACATGCGCAATTCCCTCACCAATCCCGATTTATTTTTTCCTCTAATCGAAAACAAATTACGATTAAATGAATGCACAATGTTATCCGGTGTATCGGTTTGCAATATGCTTCCATCCTGGATTAGCGATACGCGATCGCAAAGAGCTGCTTCATCCATGTAGGGTGTGGAAACCAAAATGGTAATACCCATTTCTTTTAACCGAATCAGCATGTCCCAGAATTCCTTTCTCGAAACGGCATCAACACCCGTTGTTGGCTCGTCAAGGATGAGAATTTCGGGTTTATGAATAAGTGCGCAGGAAAGTGCCAGTTTTTGCTTCATTCCACCGGAGAGTTTACCTGCAGGACGTGTTTTGAATGGTTCAATCTGCGCGTAAATATCTTTAATCAAGTAGTAATTCTCCCCGATGGTTGTTCCGAAAACGGTGGCAAAAAATTCCAGGTTTTCTTCTACCGATAGATCCTGGTATAGCGAAAATTTGCCGGGCATGTAACCCGTGATTCTGCGCAGTTTTTTATAATCATGTACCGCATCCAGTCCAAAAATGGTCGCCTGTCCTTCATCGGGGATCAACAATGTGGTTAATATACGGAACATGGTGGATTTTCCCGCCCCGTCGGGACCAATGAGCCCATACAACTCATTTTTCCGTACTTCAAATGAAATGGCATTCAATGCCTTCGTATCCGTGTATGATTTTGAAACAGAATCAACCTTTACAGCTATGTTATCACTGTTTTTATGCATCGGCGAGGTAATTTAACAGGTTGTACATCGCGTTGTTGTTCGGTTGAATATGCTCAAGGTATCCCTGACGAATTTCGAGCGGGGTCTGCACAAATGCACTGCCATCAAAATCATCCTGGGCATTCAAAATCAGATTTTCGATACTTTCTTTTGTTACTTCAAAATGAAACTGCAAGCCAACCACCTTATCTCCAAACATAAATCCCTGGTTATTGGATATTTCTGAGGAAGCAAGAAGTTGTGTTCCAGAAGGCAGATCAAACGTTTCACCATGCCAGTGAAATACAGTAAAATACGTACTGTCCGGAAAACAGGAGAGTTCACGTGCTCCATCAGTAAAGCGAACAGGATGCCAGCCAATTTCTTTGGTTTTCGCGGGATAAACCTTTGCACCAAGTGCCGAAGCCAGCAACTGGGATCCAAGGCAAACACCGAGGATTCTCTTGTTTTGCTTCATTGCCTGCCTGATGAATTCGATCTCAAAAGGCAGCCAGTCGCGCGTTTGGTGATCATTCACGCTCATGCTGCCTCCCATAATAACGAGAAAATCAAAATCGTTTACATGAGGCAGTGCCCTGTTGCTGTTGTACATATTTGTGTATGAAAGGTTGTGTCCATTGTCCTCAGCCCAGTATTTGATGCAACCAGGCCCTTCAAATGTTTCGTGTAATAGAATATGAATATTCACAATTTTATTTTTTTGATTAGAATAATACCTGAATAAGGCTAAAATTTCACTTCACCCGGCATGCCGATTTTTATTTGACCGTCATTTTTCACATTCACCTTAAATGCATACACCAAATCAACCCGCATTTCTTTGGTTTGAATTATTTTTGGAGTAAACTCTGCCTGTCCCGATATCCATGCTACCTCCCCCTCCATATCTGTCATTTCTTCTTCGTTTTTGTCAATTCGGACGGTTACCGTTTGTCCTACTTTCACATCGGGAAGTTGAGCCCCGCTGATGTATGCTTTTAGCTCCATCACATCAAGATTTGCTATCTTGTACAACGGTTTGCCCATGGTTACAACCTCTCCTGCTTCAACGTATTTTTCCAGCACTGTGCCTTTAACCGGGTTCAAGACCTTGCATTTTGCAATTTTGTCTTCTACCTGGCTTATTTGTGCTTCAAGGGCATCCGCCTCAGCATATATCGTTTGTTTTTCGACCTTTACGGATTCGGTTCTGGCATTTAAAACATCCATTTTGCCTTCAATGTTGTCAAGTTGAGCCTTCGTTGCCGCTCCATCTTTAAATAATTTTTCGATTCGGTTTTTTTCTGTTTCAATTGTTTTCATTTCGGCTTTCATAACAGCGAGTTGTGATTCAATACTTTTCAGTTTTGTTTTCAATGCTGCTTTCTTTGCCAGCAATTGCTTGCGACTGAAATGGAGTTGGGAAGTATCAATTAATCCGATCTGTGCCCCTTGAGAAAGTTCTTGTCCAAGCCTGACAGCGAACTTACGCATTTGGCCATTCCCTTCAGAAGAAACGATGATTTCCTTTGCCTCAAAATTCCCGTAAGCATCTGCACCATGGTCTGACCGGTTGCATGACAGGAAAACCATACAAACTATACTAAATAGAAATGCTTTCTGTTTATAATTTACTACCATTGACAATAGAACGCTGATGACGCTGATTTTACAGATAATTGCTGATGGAAAAAATCCGCGTAAATCCGTTCGACCTGTGTTATCTGTATTCCATTTATCCGGATGATTATCTTCGCGTGTTTTAAGCCAATATGAAAGTTTCATTTTGATATAATTTTTTAATGTCCTAAAATTAATTTATATGTTGCATATACCTGCAACAATTGAATGGAATGTAAAGCTTTGGCTGATTTAGCCTTACCCACTTCATTCAACTTAGTTAGATAATCTACGGAGGTAATTGTACCATTGTCCAGTTGAGTTGCAGCCGTTTTCGCTACCTCTTGCCGTAATTCGACAATTTCATCGTCCATTTCAAGCAGTTTTTCGAGCTTGTTGATGGCTTCGCGCTGCTGTTCCAGGGCAATAGCTATGTTTTTATCAAAAGCATCTTCCTGTGTTTCCGTAATGCTTTTCTGTACCTCCAAAACCTGTCGCTCTCGCTGGTTGTTATTCCAATCAAAAATATTCCACGATAACCGCGCTCCAACCAGATAGTAACTGTCAAATTCATCCGAAATCATGTTTAGTCCCGGTCTGCCGTAACCAGCCTGACCAAAAGCCATCAGCTTGGGAAATCGCTGTGCTTTAATCAATTCCTGGTTTGCATCAAATGCCGTTTTGGTTAACTCAAACAACTCATTTTCAGGTCGCTTATTATTAAATGTGTCCATCAGCACCGGTTCCGGTTTTTTTAGTGAAATTCCAACATCCGCTTTTATACCAATATACTCGGTTAGAATTGCATTGGATGCCTTCAGATCTGCTTTTAATTCAGTTATTCTTTGTTTCACTTTAATTTCTTCTGCTTTAAGCTCCTGCAATTCACTTTCTAACATGGTTCCGTTGTCAACAGCCGATGCAGCAACCTGTTTACGCTCATTTAATTCCTGATGCATCGTCTCTGTCAATGCAATGTTTTCCTGCAACAGGAGAATCTGAAAAAACACCCTGCTTACCTGCTCTTTGATTTTATGTAATTCAACCTGTACCTGTTTTTGTTTGGAAAGTGTATTGACATACTCCAGGTTTTGCATGTGTTTTGAAACCCCGCCATCGTAAATGGTCTGATGAATGTCAATAAAAGCATTGTATTGATCTTTTGAGGGTGTCGGAAAATCAGCAGGAAAGGGCAGATCAACTGCTATATCAACAACGTCTGACTGATACGATGCTTTTGCTCCTAAATCGAACGTGGGCAACCAGCTTGATTTTAAGTTTTTCTCTTTTAACTGATATACTTCATCAAATAACTCTTTTTGATTTACTAACGGATAATTCTCTACGGCTCTGAGTTGACATTCCTCAAGTGTAAGGATATCCTGTCCGTAAATGACATTGCTAATGCCTGCCAAAAACAGTATGATACATATGCACCTCATTTTTTTATAGCATTAATGATGAATTCCGGAACATGTTTTTTTCGTTCAGCAAGAAAGGCTTCATACTTCTTTTTATCATCTCCAAAAATGATAGGTTGAAGCAGCGGACGGGCAATGATTGGAAAAATGCATAAGCCAATCATGTTCACAATCAAATCTTCACCTTTGATATTTTTAATGGTGCCATTTTCAATGTGTTCGTTTACCTGCTTCAGGAAATTATCCGGTTTTATACCGGTGCTTTTAATAACATCCACCAATCCTTCCGGATGCTTGTTTAACTCGCTAATAACAAAGAGCGGAATAAAAGGATGTTTGATAATAACATCAATGTACTTGCTTGTAAATAATTGAATTTTGTCGAAAAGGGGAATATCTGCATTTATTATTCCTTCAATTTGAGGAATGATTCTTTTAAAAGCCGCGCGGAACGCAAATCCAAATAATTTCTCTTTGCTACGGTAATAATAATGAAGCAACGATTTATTGATTCCGGCTTTATCAGCTATTTCCTGCATTCGTGCACCGGCAAGTCCATTTTGTACGAAAACATCTTCGGCGGCAGTGAGAATTCTTTTTTCTGTATCTTCTTTTAATTCAACCATTAAATTTAACTGTTTTATTCAACCTATTAATTAAACTATTTAGTTTAACCGATTGGTCAAATTTAGAACAAAATTCCAACTCTACCAAATTTTAATTGATTAAATTTTAAAT
>CAZAMT010000104.1:0-1704 GCA_964486145.1 uncultured Bacteroidales bacterium | reverse complement strand
TTTAAATATATTTCGGATTAGTGAATCTTGGTGTCCTGGTGACTTAGTGGCCGAGAATTTTCTTATCAAACAGTCACTTGCAGGGGGGCAGAACATTCTTTAGGCTTTATATCCCTAGTTGTTTCGAATTTTAGAGCGGGAAAAAAAGATTGCAGTATTTGGAATTTTAATTATAAAACCAAAAGGTGAATTTCAACCCACAAACTTATATCCCACCCCTTTGACTGTCTTAATGTACTTATCACCGAGTTTTTCGCGTAATTTTCTGACATGAACATCGATGGTACGGTCACCAACAATGATGTTTTCACCCCAAACTGACTGAAAAATCTCCTCGCGGGTAAAAACCTTCTCGGGTTTTGAAATAAGCAGGTTAAGAAGTTCAAATTCCTTTTTTGGTAAATTCAATTCTTTTTCACTTGTTTTAACAACAAAACGGTCTCTGTCTATTTCAAGATCTGATTGTTTGATAATATTTCCATCCTGAACAACCGTCCGGTTATTGAAATTGCCGTACCGTTTCAACAGAGCCTTAATTCTGCTAATTAATACTTTTGGCTTAATGGGCTTGTTTATATAGTCATCAGCTCCTGCATCAAATCCGGCAACCTGCGAATAATCTTCAGAGCGCGCAGTAAGAAATGCAATTACGGTTTGATCCAGTGCCGGATCATTCCGTAAATTTTCACATGTTTCAATACCATCCATCTCCGGCATCATCACATCAAGCAATACCAGGTGTGGTTTAATTTTTTTAGCAAGATGAATGGATTCTTTTCCACTATCCGAAGTGAAAATTTTATATCCGACCCTGGAAAGGTTATAAGAAATAAATTCGATAATATCCGGCTCGTCATCAACAATTAATATCCTGTAATCTGTATTTTCCATTATGCTTTATTGTATGAAGGGAACAAAATTAAGAATATTTACTAAATATTAAAATGCATTTAATATTGTCTTAACATAAATACATTTCAGTTAACACTGTAACATCTGCAAAACAGTCGTCATTTAGCTAAAAACACCTGTATTCACTTCATTTGGGAGATTATTCATTATAACAAGGTATATGTAAACATAGATAAAATTCAGTTAATGAAAAGTTAACTAAATAATAACGTGTGCACTAAAATCAAGTTACATAAAGACGTTTACTTTGCCAGCGAGTTATAAAATAATGATTTTAGAAATGAAAAAAACGATAGGGATTCTATTTTTAATTATTTGTTATGCATTTAACATAGCTGCACAGGGTTATGTGAGAGGTAAGATAATTGATGGTGAAACAGGGGAATCACTCATTGGAGCGACCGTTGCCATTCCCGGAACCACCAAAGGTACCATAACCGATTTTGACGGAAACTACAGCCTGACACTTGATCCGGGCACGTACGCCCTTTCAATATCCTATGTATCCTATGAAACGCAGCAGTTTGAAGAGGTTGAAGTGGTGGATGGTGAAGTTACCATAATAAATGCCAACCTCGGTGAAGCAACTACCGAATTGGAAGCTGTGGTAGTTACGGCCAGGTCACGCCAACAAACAGAATCGGCGCTCCAGGTAATGCAACGAAAATCGGCAGTGGTTATGGACGGAATATCAGCTCAGCAAATTTCCAGACTGGGCGATTCGGATGCTGCAGGCGCCCTAAAAAGGGTTACCGGTGTGTCTGTTCAGGACGGAAAATATGTTTATGTAAG
>CAZAMT010000103.1:0-12788 GCA_964486145.1 uncultured Bacteroidales bacterium | reverse complement strand
CAGGGGATGCCAGGCGCAACATTACTTCTCCAAATGTGATGATTTTATTTTTCATAGTACTTTTATTATTAATTTCAATGAAGTATTCATAGATAATGAAGATTTGCAATTGTTTATCCCATGACGACATCAACTTCATTCAATTCCTTTGCATCGTCATATGGTATGATTTGATTTTCAACTAATTTTCCATTGAGTGTGATGTTTTTAATTCCTTTTGAAACACGGTCCGGATTTACAACTTTAATGGTAAACTGTTTATTACGGATTTTCCTGATGATGGAGAACTCCGACCAATCACGTGGAATGCATGGATCAATCTTGAGTCCGTGATATTCAGGTTGTATTCCCAGGATATATTGGGTAATGGCGTAATAATTCCATGCTGCTGTGCCGGTAAGCCATGAATTTTTCGCTTCACCGGGTTTGAATGCATCTTTACCTGCAATCATCTGGGCATATACGTATGGTTCTGTTTTGTGCAAACCGCTGATAGCTTCAAGGTAGGCGGGTCCTATTTTTTTATAATAATCAAATGCCCGGTTTCCGTTACCAACGAGCGTTTCGGCTATCATAATCCATGGGTTGTTGTGACAGAAAATACCTGCATTTTCCTTGTAACCTTCAGGATAAGTTGATATTTCGCCCATGTTCAGATAGTATTTTGTAAATGCCGGATTATGCAACACAATGCCATACTCGCAATCAAGTCGTTCTTTAACAGAATCCAATGCCTTTTCCGCTTTCCCATCACTTAGACCAATTCCACCCATGATGCAAAACCCCTGGGATTCAATAAAAATTTTTCCTTCTTCGTTTTCGTCTGAACCTATTTTATTTCCATCGTAATCATAGGCACGTAAAAACCAGTTGCCATCCCAACCGTGTTGAAGAATTGCGGCCTCCATTTTTTTTATATGGTTGTCAGCTCTTTCTGCTTCGTTGCTTTTTCCAATTTCACGGCACAACCGGGCATAAGCACGCCCATAGGTCATAAATAAACCGGCAATCATGAGTGATTCGGCAACACCACCTTTTTTGTTTTCTGTTGTTTGAAAAGATTCATCGGGGTTTGTTGAAAAACAGTTTAAGTTTAAACAATCGTTCCAGTCGGCCCTTCCGATGAGAGGCAGACCATGAGGCCCAAGATTGTTAATAACATGATCAAAAGAGGCGGTCAGATGCCCGAACAGGGATGCTTTATTCGCATCGTCATTGTTGTAAGGTACATCAATATCCAATATATTGAAATCGCCGGTTTCTTTAATGTATTCTGTTGTTGACAAAATGAGCCATAAAGGATCATCATTAAAGTTTCCACCAATATCTGCATTGCCTCGTTTGGTAAGTGGTTGGTACTGGTGATATGCCCCGCCGTCCTCAAACTGCGTTGCGGCAATATCCAGAATGCGTTCTTTTGCTTTTTCAGGGATAAGATGCACAAAACCAATCAAATCCTGATTGCTGTCCCTGAATCCCATACCACGTCCGATTCCGGACTCAAAATACGATGCACTTCGCGACATGTTGAAAGTAACCATGCACTGGTATTGATTCCAGATGTTGACCATCCTGTTTGTTTTATCTTCAGGTGTAAATGCCTGGTAATTTGATAATAAAGAATCCCAGTATGCTTTAAGCTCCTGAAAAGCTTTCTTTACCGAAGACGGATCAGAAAAGGAATCAACCATTTTTATTGCTTTCTCCTTGTTGATGACTTTTGGAGCTATTAATTTTTTATCATTTTCGTTTTCAACGTACCCTAAAACAAAAACCAGTTCTTTTTCTTCTCCTGGTTTCAGTTCAAGATCAAGGTGATGTGAGGCAATGGGTGACCATCCGTGGACAATCGAATTCCGTGATTTACCTTCAAATACTGCATCCGGATGATCAAATCCATTGTAGATTCCCATGAATGCATCCCGATCCGTGTCATATCCCTGAATGGGTTGATTGACTGAATAAAAGGCGTAATGGTTTCTTCTTTCGCGGTATTCTGTTTTGTGGAAGAGGATGGAATTTTCAATTTCCACTTCTCCCGTCGAAAAATTTCGCTGAAAATTGGTCATGTCATCAAGGGCATTCCAAAGGCACCATTCAACAAACGAAAACAATTGAAATGATTTGACAGTATTTCCTTCATTTTTGAGGGTGACCATTTGTATCTCACATGTCAGGCCCAATGGAACAAAAAATTTGATTTCACATTTCAGGCCGTTTTTGGAACCACCAATGATGGAATAGCCCATACCATGTCGACATGAATAGTTGTCAAGTTCAGATTTTACCGGTTTCCAACCGGGGGACCACACATTGCCATTTTCATTAATGTAAAAATATTTTCCACCATCGTCAATGGGTACATTGTTATAGCGGTAGCGTGTTATTCTCCGTAGTCGGGCGTCTCTGTAAAAACTATAGCCACCTGCTGTATTTGAAATGATGGAAAAGAAATCGTCATTACCGAGGTAATTAATCCATGGGTAAGGAGTTGACGGAGTGGTGATTACATATTCTTTATTCTGGTCATCAAAATGTCCGAATGTTTGCTGCATTTGTTGATAAATTACATTGTATTGGTTTTTGGAGTTTCGAATATAAAACATTTTTTTTAAATTTTTGTGCAAACGATTGCATAAAACTTATTTTTATACTAATATTGCCTTGAATATCTTTATGGGAAAGGAACAGGTTACCATACACGACATTGCCAAAAGGCTGAATATTTCTGCATCCACTGTATCAAGGGCACTGGTTGATCATCCAAGGATAAGCGAGGCAACCAAGAAAAAGGTACGTTTGATGGCTGAGAGGCTACACTATTCACCAAACATACTTGCTTCCTCCCTGCGCAAAGGAAAAGGAAATGTAATCGGGGTGATTGTGCCTAACATCAGCCGGTATTTTTTCTCCAAAATTATCGACTCTATCCAGCGCGAAGCAAACCTTTCGGGGTATAATATTATGATTTGTCAATCTCAGGAATCGTATAATAATGAGCTATCAAACATTGATACCCTGCTGAATTCACGTGTCGATGGAATCATCATGTCCTTATCAGCAGAAACCAGCAACTATCAGCATCTGTACAAAGTAATTGATAAAGGTGTTCCCCTTGTTTTTTTCGACCGGGTACCTGAACACATTGATACCAGTTCAGTTATTCTTGATGATTACCAGGGTGCGTATCAGGTAGTGGAGCATATGATAATGAACGGGTGCCGGCGGATTGCATTTTTTTCCGGACCCAACCAGTTGAATGTTTACCGAAACCGGAAAAACGGTTACTTAGATGCTTTGAACAAATACCAGATTCCGATTGTGGATAATTATGTTGTGGAAGCATTGACACGTGAGAAGGGATACGCAGAAGCAAAAAAATTATTTTCCCGAAAAAATAAACCGGACGGGGTTTTTTCATCTTCGGATTATTCGGCACTCGGGTGTATTTTGTATTTAAAGGAAAATGAATTTCATGTACCTGGTCAGGTATCGGTTGCAGGTTTTGCCAATGAACCGTTTACAGCCATCATGGATCCGGAATTAACATCCGTAGAGCAGTTTGGCAACGAAATAGGTAAAACAGCCGCAGAACTTTTTTTTGATATTGCCGGACAGGAGACAAAGGTGAAAATTTACAGGAGAGAGGTGATTAAACCAAAATTATTTGTTAGAAATTCAACAATAAGAATGAAACAAAATTGAATTCCATTTTTTTATATTATACATTTGAACAATCGATTGCATTTAAAAGATTTATTATGCATTTAAAAATAGAAAATATCAAGTAATAAAAATCAATGTTTTACAATAATTAAAACTGTAATGAAAAAAAATGTTTTTTTAATCACCGTTGTGTTTTTCGCTATTATTATGACAGCTTGTGAGCAACTTGCAAAGAAGGATTTTGATACTGAACAAGCCCGGAAAGCCCTGGAATACGCCGAAGAACAGTATGAAAGGTTATATCAAAGTCTTGAGACCAACGAGTTATATCCAAGAACTATCGAAGAAGATGGTTCCATTAAAATGGTAAAAGCGCGTGACTGGACAAGCGGATTTTTCCCGGGATCCATGTGGTATTTATACGAAGTTACAGGCCATGAACCATGGAAAGAACGTGCCGAAGCCTTTACGAACAACCTGGAAGGTCTTAAAAATTTCACAGGTACACATGATTTAGGGTTTATGATGTACAATAGTTTTGGTCATGGACTCAGGGTTGCAGGAATCATCGAATATGAGGATATTCTCATTGAAGGCGCCAGAGCTCTTGCTTCGCGCTACCGGCCAATCGTTGGGGCTATTCGCTCCTGGGATCACAACACAGACAAATGGCAATATCCGGTTATCATTGATAACATGATGAATCTTGAATATCTTTTTTGGGCAGCAATGGTTACCGATAGTGCATATTTTAAAGATATTTCCGTAAAGCACGCGATTACAACCATGAATAACCATTTCAGGGAAGACAACAGCTCTTACCATGTAGTTAATTATGATACACTTACGGGTGAGGTATTGTCAAAAAATACCCACCAGGGATATTCCGATGCATCAGCATGGGCGAGGGGACAGGCCTGGGGCCTCTACGGTTATACAATGACCTACCGTGAAACAAAAAATGAAGCTTTTCTGGAACAGGCTGTAAATATCGCCGATTTTATGCTGGGCCATCCCAATCTTCCGGAAGACATGATTCCGTACTGGGATTTCGATGCACCTGGTATTCCTGATGAACCAAGGGATGCATCGGCGGCTGCAATAACAGCATCGGCATTGCTTGAACTAAGTCAGTATGTGGAAGAAGGCAAAGATCAAAGGTATATGCAATCGGCAAAAATGATCTTATCCAGTTTATCCAGTCCGGGTTACCTTGCACAGCCCAATGAAAACGGAAATTTTCTGTTAAAGCATTCAGTAGGTAGTAAACCACATGATTCGGAAGTAGATGTTCCTCTGAATTATGCTGATTACTATTACATTGAGGCACTGATACGATTTCTGGATATTGTTTCAGATTAACGATGAAGGCCCGGTTTCATAACGAGCCAACATTGACATATGAACATAAGGCAACACGTTGTCTAATGAGTAAAGATGACTTAACCCCGGTTAAGTTTGTAAACAAATTGAAGTAAAACAAAGAAAATTTTAGAATTATGGCATTACATTATGAAGAAAGATTTGCAGTTCACTATGAAGATTTCAAATCATACGATACAGAAAAAATTCGTGAGCATTTTTTGGTTGAAAACCTGATGCAGAAAGGAAACATTAAGCTTGTTTACTCTCATTACGACAGATTAATTGTAGGTGGAGCAGTGCCTGCAAGTGAACCCATTAACCTTGATGCTATTGACCCATTGAAAGCTGATTATTTTCTTGATCGACGGGAAATGGGAATCATTAATGTTGGTGGCGATGCTGTTGTAAGTGCAGATAACAATGATTACGAAATTGGTTTTAAAGAAGCATTGTATCTTGGGCGAGGTACAAAATCAGTAATATTCAAAAGCAAGGATGCTTCAAAACCAGCCATTTTGTATATCAACTCTGCTCCTGCACACAAGGAATATCCAACAAAAAAGGTTACCCTGGCAGATGCAGAAGTGCTTGAACTGGGTGCGCTGGAATCCTCGAATGAACGACGTATAAACAAACTCATCGTAAACAGCGTTGTGGAAACATGCCAGTTGCAAATGGGAATGACTGAATTGCAATCAGGCAGTGTTTGGAATACCATGCCCACACATACGCATTCAAGAAGAATGGAAGCGTATTTTTATTTTAATGTACCTGAGGAACAGGCGGTTTGTCATTTTATGGGACAGCCGGATGAAACACGGCATATCTGGATGAAAAACATGGAAGCTGTGATATCACCAAACTGGTCAATTCATTCAGCCGCCGGAACGAGCAATTACATATTTATCTGGGGTATGGCAGGTGAGAATCTGGATTATACAGATATGGATAAAAGAAAACCAACCGAACTTAAATAGTCAATAAATAAAAATTATAAATCATGATTCTTGATCAATTCAAACTTGATGGCAAAACAGCTCTGGTAACTGGTGCAACGCACGGACTGGGAATGGCTATTGCCAAAGGTCTTGCGCAAGCAGGCGCCAAAATTGTTATCAATGATGTGTTTCCGGAAAAACTTGAAAATGCTAAAAAAGAGTACCAAAAAGATGGTATAAACGTGTCTGCTTACCTTTTTGATGTTACTGATGATGCAGCGGTGAGAGAAAACGTGGCAACCATTGAAGACGAGGTCGGACCGATCGATATCCTTATAAATAATGCAGGTATTATAAAACGTGTTCCCATGCTGGATATGGAAACAGATGATTTCAAACAGGTCATCGATATTGATTTGGTGGGTCCGTTTATCATGGCCAAATATGTGGTGAAAAGCATGGTTGCCCGAAAAAGCGGTGGAAAAATCATCAATATGTGCTCAATGATGAGTGAGTTGGGACGTGATACGGTATCGGCTTATGCTGCTGCAAAAGGAGGCTTGAAAATGCTGACCAGAAATATGGCAACCGAATGGGCGAAATACAACGTTCAGGCAAATGCCATTGGTCCAGGATATTATGCGACAGCGCAAACAGAACCCATTAGAGTATCCGGTAATCCGTTAAACGAATTCATTATCAGCAGAACACCTGCCGGAAGATGGGGACAACCTGAAGAATTGCAGGGTGCGGCCGTATTTCTTGCATCCCCGGCATCTGATTTTGTCAACGGACACATCCTTTATGTTGATGGTGGAATACTGGCAACCATTGGAAAACCTGCTGGTGAATAATCTTAAACTAAATATCAACCCTATGAAAACACTTAATAAGTATTTGGGATTTTTTATTACTGTGGTTTTGTTGTTTGGATGTGCCCCGCAAAAGGAGCCAACCAAAATAGTTATAACCAACCCAACAAGCATGCAACGGTTGGATGAGGCCATCACTATGAGCCGTGATGAATTTCAGAATTACATTGTTGAAAATGCGCCAGCCAATGTACCCGTGCTTGAAACCCCTGAAGGTGAAGAAGTACCTTCTCAGGTGGATGATGTCGATCGCGACGGGTTATGGGATGAATTCTTTTTCCTAATAGATCTTGAACCGAATGCCGAAATTGAGTTGCTTGTTTCATTTGTGAAACCCCAAGATGTGCCGGATTATACCCAAAGGGCCAATGTTCGGTTTGGGAGTATTGATCCGCCTTACAAGGAACTGGATGATGTTGTACGTTTGAAAAGCGCGGAAACAGCATTAAGTTCAGCCGAATTTCAAATGGAAGGTCCGGCCTGGGAAAATGATGTGGTTGCTTTTCGTAACTATTTTGATGCCCGCAACGGTATCGATATTTATGGCAAGCGCACCAGCGAAATGGTCATGGATAGTGTAGGTTTGTTTGAAAGTTACCACGAACTGCAGGATTGGGGAATGGATGTTTTGAAAGTTGGTAACTCACTCGGCGCAGGTGCCATAGCCCTTGAAGTGAATGATGAAATTCATCGCATTGGATTACCCGAAAAAGGAATGTATCATCGAATTGCAGATGGACCACTCAGGGCATCTTTTGAACTTACTTTTGAAGACATGGAAATAGAAGGAAACGGGTATGATATTGTTCATCATATTTCCATCTGGGGAGGCAGGCATTTTTATAAAAGCGAAGTTGAGATCAAGGGGTTAACAGGTAATGAATCCCTTATCACGGGAATTGTGAATATGGAAAGCGATACATTTTATGTTTATAACCCAAATGATACGTATGTCTATTTCACAACACACGATTATCAGGCTTACGATGGAGAAATTTTGGGTATGGGAATGTTGATGGAGAAAGGACCGTTTAATTTTTTACTTACCGCACCCGAAACCGGTGAAGGAGTGATACAAACATACATGGCATCTTTAAATATTACAGAAGAAAAGCCAGTTACTTTTTATTTCTTTGCAGGATGGGAATTACAGGATCCGGCTTTTAAAGACAGGGATGCATTTACAAAAATATTGGAAAAATATGCCCAGCGGCTGGCAAGTCCTGTAAAAGTAAACCTTGAATAGAATTAACAAAAATGTACGTAAATTAAAAAAGTTCCGCGATTCAGTGCGGAACTTTTTAACGTTTACTCTTTTTCTTTTGCCTGGTTTACACGAATAACTTTCCCTTCCCATGTACCTCCGTTTAATGTATTGATTGCATTGACGGCTTCGCCATTGTCGGGCATTTCAATAAACCCAAAACCTCTTGATTTGCCGGTATATTTATCTTTGACTACCACTGCTCTTGAAACTTCACCATAATCCTGAAATGCTTCTTTCAAGTGTTCATGATTGATTTTATCATCTAAATTTCCTATAAAAATATTCATATATTAATGTTTTAAATTGTTTCCTGTCAGGATGTTCATCGATTTAAGGACGTTAAGCGGCATGTAGAATTAACATTACCTCTTTAAACTGGCGTGGATTTTAATGTTCCTGAAAAAATCAGTTGGTTCTAACCAGTTACCATCCTTTGATCCGTTTGTATTTCAGGCTTTAAGATTTAAAAAGGTTTCAACGGAAAATCAAGCTGTTTGCAAAAAGTCTGTTTTCGAAAGCGGATGCGTAAATCTTAATTGTTTGCAAAAATACATTTTAAATATCGAAATGAAGAATAGTTATGCAATTTCTTATGATTTGAAAAATCGGATATTGTCTGATAAATGCTTTTCTTTCTACAAAAAATGCCGTTAATTTATCATTTGTAAACGACTTTTAAAAAGCAAAGCTGAATCGGGCTATGTTAAGTTTTTCACGTGTGGTAACTCAGATTATGCCCCGGAGTGAGCGTTAACATGAACCATTTAATATTATCATCAACCATGAAGAATACCACTTTTATTGTTATACTGGGAGTTTGGGTAAGCGCGTGTATCCGGCCATCGGAAGAATTCACATGGATATCAACAACAAATGAGAACCGATGGGTAAGTATTGAACAGGTTGATATTTACAATGCCGCGGATACGGATGCCAGCCTGGAGCTTCTCACCAACAAAAAGCAACAACAAGTGGATGGTTTCGGAGCCTGTTTTAATGAACTTGGTTGGGATGCCCTGAACATGATGGAAAAAGAAATGCAGGACAGTGTGATGCGTGCGTTTTTTGAACCGGGGAAAGGTTTTAACTTCAATATCTGCCGAATGCCTGTCGGGGCAAATGATTATGCCCGTGATTGGTACTCATTAAACGAAACCCCGGGGGACTATGCCATGGAAAATTTTTCCATCCAACGGGATCGAACCATTTTGATTCCATACATCCGGTATGCAATGAAATACAATCCCGACCTGAAAATATGGGGTTCACCCTGGTGCCCCCCGGAATGGATGAAAACCAATAATCATTATGCCTGTCGCCCGGATACGGTGAATGATTTACCGGAAGAGAGCAGGGGTGCCGAAGGACAAACCCAGTTTATCATGAACGAGAAAAATCTTTCGGCATATGCTTTGTATTTCCGAAAATACATAGAAGCATACCGAAACGAGGGAGTCAATGTATATGCCGTACATGTGCAGAATGAACCCAATTCATGTCAGAATTTCCCGAGTTGTATATGGACAGCAAGTGACCTGAATACCTTTATGGGAGAATACCTGGGGCCTGAGCTCGAGCAAATTTATCCGGATGTTGAATTATGGTATGGAACCATTGAACGGCCATACATCGGGAACATCGACACGGTGTTACAGGACGAAACAACCAGCCGGTACATTGATGGATTGGGGTTTCAATGGGCTGGAAAGAAAGCCATACCCGAAGCCAACAAAAAATACCCGGATATGAAAATGATGCAAACCGAATCGGAATGCGGTGATGGCTCCAACGACTGGGATGCGGCAATATACACCTGGGGTTTAATAAAACACTATTTTAAGCATGGGGCAAATACCTACCTTTACTGGAACCCAATACTTGATGAAACAGGAAAAAGCCGGTGGGGATGGAAACAAAATTCATTGATATCAGTGGATTCAAAAACCGGTAAAGCTACATTTAATCCTGAATATTTCATTTTTAAACACCTTACCCATTTTGTAAAGCCGGGTGCTTATAAAATTGAAACTTCGGGCTACGAAGATGCTCTTGCTTTTAAAAACCCTGATGGCAAGAGGGTAGTCATACTTTCGAATGCATCTGATATGGAAAAGCGCATTGCCATAAAAGCTGATGATAAAGAAATATTTCCGGTTCTGACAGCGCATTCATTTCATACGTTTGAATTTTAATTCTCATTTGCCATTCTTTCATCATCACCTTTCAATGCCTTTACGCCTTCGCGAGAAAAAACCTATTCGTTGCAAATGGAGCATCCTATACTTACTTTGCAATTTATGATAATTGAGGTGAATCAATTTTTTGAAGACCTGGTGGATATTCAACTGAGTAGCGAGAAAAATAAAACACTGACACAATTGGCACTAAATAAGGAGTTTCGTGATAACTTCATGAGATCAGGTAAAGAGGTGCTTGCCGGAGGTCCACATCAGGAAGAAAGGTATTGAAAGGAATTCGACAAATATTTTAAAATCCTTTATTTTACACATGTTGCTGAGGTTGATGGGGGTGGAAGTGGAAAGCTGAAAGGTGGAAGGGGAAATGGGAAAGGTGGTTGGTTCCTTCATTTGAGCAATAAGGGTTAACTGCCATTATACAAAAGACAACAGACACTAATCAATTATCTGCGTTCATCGGATTTATCAGCGTTATCAGCGTTCTATTGCTGATGGTAAGCACGTTTTTTCAATCTTCGTCTTCCACGGAGCTATCCTCATCAGGAAATGCATCGGCATCAATTTCATCCAGGTTAAAATCATCGCGCAGATTCCCTTCGTCATCGTAATCATCATCTTCTTCAATGATGCGTTCGGCTTCTTCCTCGGTCATTCGGATCAGGTAATATATTTCTGACGTATCAAAAGGAAGCGCGGATACAATCCTACCTTCCGAATTGGTGTATGTAACCAGATTTTGCGAAAACCCTTCCGGATATTCAAGTTTCACCTGATTTAACACCTCCTCAGGTAAGTCATTATAATCTTTAACAATTCGTTTTTTCGCCATCTGTAGGTTTTAGAATTTTTTGATTAACAATATCGGCTAAAATTATAAAATCTAAATTTTTATATACAACAATTTATTAAATTAATTGACAATAAATTTACCGATGTTTCAGGCATGGTTTAAACGATTAATTTTGTAACCTTCAAGTTAACGAAATGTTTAACCGGGTTTGATATTAGTCTTGAATGAAAATGAAATAGATACATGCATTTTAAATATTAAATTTATGACAACAGATACCACTATATGTGCCATATCAACAGCACAAGGAAACGGGGCTATTGCTGTAATACGATTGTCGGGGGATGATGCATTTCGTATTGCCGACAAACTGTTTAAGGCAAAAAGCAAAAAGAAATTGTCTGATCAGGCAGGATATACTATGCATTTCGGTCAACTTTCGGATAAGTCGGAAATAATTGATGAGGTGATTGTAAATGTTTTTCGGGCCCCAAATTCGTATACAGGAGATGACATGGTGGAAATATCGTGTCATGGATCGACATACATTCAACAGAAAATAATTCAGTTACTGATTCAGCATGGCGCCAAACCAGCAGGAGCAGGCGAATTTACCCAACGAGCTTTTTTAAACGGTAAAATGGATCTTACCCAGGCTGAAGCTGTAGGTGATCTGATCGGTTCACAATCGGAAGCCATGCATCGGGTGGCCATGCATCAAATGAAAGGAGGATTTTCCGGAGAATTAAGAAACCTACGAAAGCAACTGCTCAATTTTATTTCATTGATTGAACTGGAACTGGATTTTAGCGAGGAGGATGTTGAATTTGCTGACAGGGGTGATTTAATATTCCTGATTCAACGAATCGAATCAACCATAAAAAAACTGCTGGACTCGTTTCAACTTGGAAATGCTATCAAAGAAGGTATACCGGTAGTTATCGCTGGTAAACCGAATGTGGGTAAATCAACCCTGTTGAACTTGTTGTTGAATGAAGAAAAAGCAATTGTTACCGAAATTGCAGGGACTACCCGTGATGTTATTGAAGATGTGATGAACATGGACGGAGTACTTTTCCGGTTCATTGATACCGCCGGATTGCGTGAGACTATAGAGGTGATTGAAAAAATTGGTATTGAACGAACGCACCAATCCATTGCAAGGGCACGGATTTTGCTTTTGATGGTAGATGTAAACAATCCGGTGGAAGAGATAAAGGAGGCTGTTTCCAAGGTAAAATTAAAACCGGAACAGAAGATGATTGTGGTGGGAAATAAATCAGATAAGCTTACCGACAAGCAAAAACTGAAAGAACTTGAACAATTGCCGGAATTTATTTCCATATCAGCCAAAGAACAAACGAATCTAAATGCGCTTGTTAACAGGCTGAAAGCATCCGTAGATATAGACAAGATTGATACCAACGAAGTACTTGTTACCAATGCCCGGCATTACGAGGCGCTGTTACGGGCGCACGAATCAACGCGGCGTGTAGCCAACGGGTTGGATAGCAGCCTGCCCACCGATTTGCTTGCGATGGACATACGTGAAACCCTGCACCACCTGGGGGAGATAACAGGCCAGATCACCACGGATGAGGTACTGGGCAATATATTTAAGAATTTCTGTATCGGAAAGTAGGGTTGTTTTCACTTGTTTTCTTTTCATTTCTTTTACTGTGTTTTACAACA
>CAZAMT010000102.1:0-12812 GCA_964486145.1 uncultured Bacteroidales bacterium | reverse complement strand
TTAGATTTTCTTTCCCGAAGATAGCAAAAATGTTAACCCTATAAATATTCCGGGAGCAAATGTTCATGGTCGGTATTTTGATGGTTCAAAGGGATGATAAGGCTAAATTATTCAAACAATGTAATTGTTAATGTATTTTTAATATTTTACAGTATGTATGTGATGTATATATTTTGTAATTTGTCCATATGATTGGATGGATCATTCTAACAGCGATAATGTTATTCTTTGTATGGTTAATTTTCGGGCCTATCAGGTTTAAAATCAATACCATGAAGCATCGGTACGAGGTTATCCTTCCGGGAATTATTCGGGGTATGATCATTCCAACCGATGATTTCCTGATTTTTAAATTATGGATTACAGCCATTCCAATAAAATTTGATCCTCTAAAACCAGGGAAAAGCAAAAAACCAAAGAAAAAAGAGAAACCTGAGAAAAAGAAAAAGAAAAGAAAAAAAGATGGAAGCATTCCTATCAATAAAATCAGGAAAATGGCCATTAGAATAATGAAATCGTTTACCATAGAAAAACTTTATTGGAACATGGATACCGGGGATTATGTTCTGAATGCCCGTCTGATGCCGGTTTTTGCTGCTGTTAGCAACAATAAACGACATTTAATAATAAATTTTCAGGAAACCAATGAGTTTGAAATCATTGTAAAAAACAGAATTTTCAATTTCATTAGAATTGCAATACGAACATTTATATTTAAATCCTAAAAACAATAATCATGGCAGAATTAAATTTTGAAGAGATGTTAAACAAAATCTCAGACAGTGTAAAAAGCTTTGCAAATACCGATACAGTCATTGGTGAAGAATTTAAACTTGGTGAATTTACCTGTAAACCTGTAATACGCATTGGTATTGGTTACGGCACAGGAGGAGGATCCGGTGATGATCCTAAAAAGAAGGCATCGGGAACAGGAGGTGGTGCTGGAGCTGGAATTGGAATTTCACCTATTGGGTTTCTTGCTACAAAAGGAGGTGAGATTTCATTTATTCCGGCAGATAAAAAATCAGGTTTGGCATCAGTATTTGATAAGGTGCCCGATTTGATTGAAAAAATTGTGGAAAAGACGAAGGAATAGTCTCATTTGCGGATAAACAAACCGTTGATATCAAACCAATGGTTTGTTTATCCATCGATCAACCGAAATCCTTTTCCATGAATGTTTAAAATCTGAACAGATGGATCGTCCTTCAGGTATTTACGCAATTTAGTAATGTAAACATCCATGCTTCTTGCATTGAAATAGCTGTCATCAGCCCAAATAGTATTCAATGCATAGTTTCGTTCCAATACCTGGTTTTTGTTTTGGCACAACAACCGAAGTAATTCTGATTCCTTTGTTGTTAGTTTTTGTTCATTTCCGTTCCGAACGAGCATCTGCTTATGAGCATTGAAGTTGTAGGATCCAAGGCTAAACTGGTATTGTTCATCCGGTTTCTGTTGATTCATGGTGCGGCGCAAAATAGCTTCAACCCGGTATAGGAGTTCTTCCATGCTAAATGGTTTTGTCACATAATCATCAGCTCCAATGGAAAAGCCTTCCAGCACATCCTCTTTCATCGATTTTGCTGTTAAAAAAAGGACAGGGATATGATTGTCCTGTTGACGAATTTCTTTTGCCAGCGTAAACCCGTCTTTAATCGGCATCATCACATCCAGAATACATATATCATATTGATTTGGCTTGAAAGCAGATATTGCTTCTTCGCCATTCAGGAACCAGTCGGTTTCATAATCTTTTGCCTTTAAGTATTCTTTAAGCAAAGATCCCAGGTTTTCGTCATCTTCAGCAAGCATAATTTTTACCATGGCCTGATTTTTAATTCAAATATAAACAGATCGGTGGAAAATCATTCTGTCACTTCAAAGCTTAAGACAAATTCTGTGCCCCTGCCCGGCTCACTTTTCACCCCGATTTTACCCTCATGTACTTCCACAATTTTCTTAACATAACTCAGGCCAAGGCCAAATCCTTTCACGTTATGAACATTGCCGGTTGGAACCCGGTAAAACTTTTCAAAAATGCGTTTCTGGTTTTCCTTGCTAATCCCAATGCCATTATCTTTTATGCTGATGTTTATCAACTGATTACTATTCCAGGTTTTCACCTGAATTTCTGGTGTTTCTTTGCTGTATTTCAAGGCATTGTCTAACAGGTTGGCAATGATATTGGTCATGTGAACGCTATCACCATACACTTTTGTTTTATCTGCTCTGAAATCTACATCAATCGTTCCATTTTTGTCTTTTAGCTGGATAGAAAAATTGGTAAGTACTTTGTTGATTACCTCCATCACATCAATGTTTTTGCGACGCAATTTCAACTTACCCTGGTCAAAAACGGCCATTTGAAGCACTTTTTCAACCTGTAATCCGAGTCGTTTGCTTTCATCTTTAATAATTCCCGATATGTGATCAATATTTTTCTTTTCAACAGGAATGGTTTTATCTTCAAGCATTTGCGATGCCAGTGAAATGGTACTTATAGGAGTTTTTAGCTCGTGGGTCATGTTACTAACAAAATCATTCCTTATTTCTGACATTTTCTTTTGTCGGAAAATAATGACAATCGTAAATGCAAAACTTAGGATTATTACCAGGGTTAGTGCCATTGAAGAAATGGACATGAAACTAAGTGAATTAAAAATAAAATTTCGCTCAGTAGGAAAATACAGGTATAAATAACTCGGATCAGACAGATAATCACTGGGAAATAGCTGAACCCTGTATTTTTTTGACTGGTATCTGGCCGGATTGAAATCATCCGATTTATAAACAATGGTATTGTTATTTCGCAATACAGCAAATTCAAAATCAAGATTTAAATCGGTTTGTTTCAGGTTTTTTGCCAGGACAGCCTGCAATTGCTCCCTGGTAATTTTATCCCGTACATCCTTTGGCTTGAATAAGTCACGTACGACCCGGTCAACAATTACTTTCTGGTTGATATATCCTTGTTTTATTCTCGCCGGAATTTTTTGGTTGGATGCTGAAACACCAGGCTCATGCCTCATGTATTCATTGCTCTTTTTGTTTAAAAATGCAGAATCAGTTGCCGAAAACCAAAAACTCGAACTAAAATATTCCGTTATGCCTTGTCTCGAAATTATTACATCGTCTTTGGTTTTTTGTTTGATGCTTCCACCGGGAACGTTTACAACACTGGAGTCCCGATACGTAACTACTTCCGGATAATTTAAAAACGAATCGGGCATTGGTAAATACTCGCGGTACACGTTTGTAAGTACTTCCTGTTGTTCAAGTTCTCTTACGGTATTCACCATTGACTGGCTTACCAATTGGCCAAACTGTTTTTCTTTAACTTCAAGTGCACTTTTTATCCAGTACGCCTGCACAGCGATGAGACCGATAAGGGCCAATGAAATACCCGAAGCCAGAATCCAGATCCACTTTTTCTTCATAACAACGCAAAAATAATATTGTTAAGTCATTGGATACAGGGATTTAACAATCTTTAACATTCGTTATCATTTGTTAACTGAGTTATTACTTAGCTTTGTACACATAACATTGACAGCATTTAAACAGTGTATATAATAAAAGATACGTTTTTTCATAATAAATTAGGTTAGTAGTTAGTTAGGTTTAGTTAGTAGTTAGGCATAGGCTCCCGAAAGGGAGCCTTTTTTTGTGCAAAAATTATTTTTTCCCCGCAATCTTAGCCCATGAATCGCGAAGCGTAACCGTGCGATTAAAGATAATTGTATCGGCTGATGACTCCGTATCAAAACAATAATAACCCAATCTTTCAAACTGAAATTTTGTGTTTTTAGAAGCAGTTTTAATGAAAGGCTCAATGTATCCGTCAACAATTTTTAATGAATCGGAATTGATATTTGCGGAAATATCTTTGCCTTCATCTACCTTTTCAGGGTCTTCTTTGTCAAACAAACGATCATATAACCTTACCTTTGCCTGCACTGCATGTTTGGCAGAAACCCAATGCAATGTACCCTTCACTTTTCTTCCATCCGGTGACTGTCCTCCTTTGCTATCAGGATCATACGTACAGTGCAATTCAACTACATTTCCGTTTTTGTCTTTAACAACTCCATCTTCTTTACAGGTAAGGAAGTATGCATACCTTAGGCGGACTTCTCTTCCTGGTGCCAGTCGAAAGAACTTTTTCGGTGGATCTTCCATAAAGTCATCACGTTCGATAAACAACTCACGGGAAAAAGGCACTTTTCTGGTTCCCATGCTTTCATTTTCGGGATTATTAACTGCATCCAGATCTTCCTCTTTTTCAACAGGATAATTGTCAATGATTACCTTGATTGGATTCAACACTGCCATAACTCTTTGGGCTATTCTATTCAGGTCTTCGCGAACACAGAATTCAAGCAGTCCAACGTCAATTACATTTTCTCTCCTGGCCACTCCAACCCTATCAGCAAAATTCCGTATAGCTGCCGGTGTATAACCCCTTCGGCGCAGTGCTGCTATGGTTGGCATACGTGGATCATCCCATCCGCTGACATATCCATCCTGCACGAGTTGAAGAAGTTTACGTTTGCTCATAACCGTATAATTAAGGTTGAGCCGGGCAAATTCATATTGCCTGGGACGGTAAACATCGTCCCCTTTTTCATCAATGATCTGGTCTAAAAACCAGTCATACAAAGGCCGGTGTATTTCAAACTCAAGCGTGCAAAACGAATGAGTAATACTTTCAATATAATCTGATTGACCATGCGCAAAATCATACATCGGATAAATACACCATTTATTTCCTGTTCTGTGGTGATGAGCATGTTTAATTCGGTACATTACAGGGTCACGCATGTGCATATTGGGTGAGGACATATCAATTTTTGCACGAAGAACTTTTGAGCCATCTGGAAATTCACCATTTTTCATTCGTTCCAGTAAATCAAGATTTTCGTCAATCGCCCTGTTCCGATAAGGGCTTTCTTTACCAGGCTGGGTTATTGTTCCTCTCGTTGCAGCTACTTCATCAGCACTACTTTCATCAACATAAGCCTTCCCCTTTTTTATAAGATTTAAAGCCCAATCGTAAAGCTGGTCAAAGTAATCAGAAGCATACAATTCAGTGCCTTCCCAGTCAAACCCCAGCCATTTGATATCCTCTTTAATGGAATCAACATACTCGATGTCCTCTTTAACCGGGTTGGTATCGTCAAAGCGAAGGTTGCATTTACCATTGTATTTTTGGGCCAAACCAAAATTAAGACATATGGACTTGGCATGACCGATATGAAGATATCCGTTCGGCTCAGGCGGAAAACGTGTATGTACTCGTTGTTGATTTTTGCCGCTTTTTAAATCTTCTTCAATAATTTGTTCTAAAAAATTGAGTGACCTGGATTCCTCATTATTGTCCATATAACTAATTTTTTTTTAAAAATGATTATCAATTGATCCGCAAAAGTACGTATTTTATATTTTTACAAATCAATGACCGCAAATAAAAATCGCTATGGGATTTATTCATCTTGAAAACATGGAGTTTTTTGCCCATCACGGGCATTACGATGAGGAGCAAATTGTTGGCAACAAGTTCATCGTAAACCTTACCATTGAAACGGATATGAAAGCTGCCAGTGAATCCGACAAGCTTGATGATGCACTTGATTATCAATTGGTTTATAAAATTGTAAAAGAGGAAATGGAAAAAAAGTCCCATTTACTGGAACATATCGCCGGAAGAATTCTGGATGCCTTATATAATCATATGACCGGCATTGAAAAAGCTACATTGAAAATATCAAAACTAAATCCCCCGATGGGGGGCATGATGAACAATGTTAGTGTAACCCTAACGAGATAAAATATATTACCATGGGATGGAAGGATATTACAATGGACGACAGTAAAGTAAAAAAGTGCCCGGAATGTGGTAGTTTTTTCACATGCACAACTGATGGCGATTGCTGGTGCCAGGATTACCTGGTAAGTAATAAAAATATGATGCTTTTGATGAAAAAATATGAAGACTGCATTTGTCCGAAATGTCTGAAAAAATACGAGGAAATCTGATTAATTCAAGAAGTGCAGATTTTTAGGTCAGCCTCAATTACCGAAAAGAGTTTATCAAGGAAAAAATCGTCTTTTAATACAAAACCATACGAACGAATAATTCCATCAAGTTTTAACCGCTCGGTTAAATGTTCATCTTCAGAAATAACAACAAGTTTTGTATTAGCTTCGAGAAGTGAATATAACTTTATGGTCTCATGCGCGGTTAACCCTTTATCAATATTTTTTTCTTCTACTAACTCTACAATTACCAGGTCGGGATTTTCATTGAGGGCTAAAAAACAATCACGTGCGCATTTGAATGTTCGAACATCAACATTTTTCTCATTGATAAAAACGTATTCAATGGTATGTCTGAGGACTTTGTCCTTTATAACAAAATAGATAAGATTGGGTCTCATTATAACGGTATTAAACGCTTTCCTTAATAGTTGACATGATTAAATATTTAACATTGAATAACCAAATATAAATAAATAATCAGTAACACAAATATTAAATTAAATTGTAACATTTGAAAGTACTTTTACATCTATAACCTTTTTTTGTTGATGGATGCAGAAGAATCATTTATCAGAGTTAGACAAATATAAAATGTCAGATTATTTAATTTTGATACTTATCCGCTTTGTTATGTCCAATGCTGTTGTAAATGTACTTACGTCTGTGTATAAATTACCATCCTCTCCGGCATAATGTCCATGACCAACCAACTGCAAGTTGTATTCTTTTCCCTTTTCCTTTAGATCTATTTCTGCTGCATAAACAAGCGCTGGTTGGCAGGAGGTTTTATATTCATCATTACCAGGGTATTTATTATTAGTCCAGTATTCATTGAAATCCCAGGTTTGATTAATCTCAAAAAATACTTTGATAATGTCAGGCGTTTTGGTTGGTAATTTTGTATGAAGGTTAAAATCTGCTTGGGGTGTAGCCCCTGTAACCGCATCTGCAACTGGATTTTTAACAGAGGGAATATACAACCCATCCTCTGCTTTTACGCCCCGTTGATGCGACCAGACCGGAAGTGCCGCGGGCCGACGTATCTCTCCGGGCATCCATTTTCCTGATGATGCAACACCATGGTCAAAAACGCCTTTACCAATTGATTCTGACACGTATAATGTCTGTAAAAAATTTCCATTTACATCTTCAACCCAAACTGCCATTAGCGGATGATTATGTTCCGGCCCCTTTCTGAAAGTTATTTCCAGGGAAGGTCCCTGTAACAATTCATTTGTTTGAATTTGCTGAGGCGGTTCGGTGACCGTAGCTTTTTCCGATGGTTTACATCCCATAAAAAAAATAAGCAAAGTTGTAATGATTAGAATATTTGCTTTTTGTATGAAGCTCATTTTGGTTATATTAAAATTCCACAATAATTCCGATGGTTGGGAGAACCGTACCCTGTCCTTCACTTTCAATTCGAGTCATTTGATATCTCGAAACACCATTTTCATCAAGGTATGGATCGTTTTCAACAGGTTGCCCTTCAATAACTTCTGTTCTGGCATACTGATCCGGTTGATCCGATTTAAAATTATATAAATTTTGTACATCAATATAAAATAACAGTGACCATTTATCAAAAAAATACTGTTTGTCAATTCGTATATCTAACTGATGAAAAGCACTTATTCTCAATTCGTTAAAGCGTGAATAATCAAGGTAAGGCCTTCCCTGTGCATCCCATGCTGCTACAATCGATGATTTATATTCGTTGATGGGAGTGTAAGGCGAACCACCTACCAACCGCCATTTAAAACCAAAATCCCAGTTGTTTTTGAAGCTTCTTGTGGCAGTTATATTCAGGATATGACGGTTATCCCAGGTTGTAGGAGTGTATGAATCAAGAATTTCCATGTTTTCACCATGATTTTTAAATTCACTGAACACGAGCGTATAAGATAAAATTCCCGTGAAACCAAAGAAATCTCGTGTCCTGGCAAGAAACTCCATACCATACGCCTGGCCTTCGGAAATTGATTTGATGGGTTCATCTCCAAATGTTCCAAAATCGGCACCTTTACTTGCAACTGATACTGAATCATTGAGTGAAAAAGGATAGTTATTATAGAATTTATAGAATCCTTCAACTGTTAATTTTGTATTTTCATTCAGCAAATAATCAACACCTGCCACATAATGATCCGCTGAAATATAAGAGATATCATTTTGTTTATTCACGAGATTCCCGTCTGAGTCCCGATAACCAAGTGATGTATAAGGAGGCCGCTGATAATATCTCCCGGAATTAAGGTTAACATAGGTATTGCCACCAATACGATAGGATAGTGATATTCTCGGTGATAACTGATTGAAAGGATTTTGCATATCATCAGAGTAGCTATTACCATCAATCCGCAAACCTCCGGAAAGGCTCAATCGTTCATTTAAAATATTTTTGCTTACCTGCCCGAAAGCTCCATAGCTAAACATCTCCAGGAATGAATTATAATCAATGTTTATTTCTTCATTTCCAACGAACAAGGTGTTACTGGTTGTATTTTTGTATTTTCCCTGGTTCACATCAACTCCAAAATTGAAACTGAAACTGTTATCTGCCTTGTAAAAGCTTTCATACCTGAACTTATTTTCGCCTTCTGATGAAGAGAAATCAAACAATTTAGGTTTGTTTACATCGTTGTCTACATGTTTATAGGCGACATTGTTCAGATAATTACGACTAAGTACATATGTGTCAAATCCATTTTCTTTAAAACGCTTGTATACAATCCCGAAAGTATAATTCCATTGTTCGTTGACGGGTAAATAATTCAGGATATAACGTTGATCAGCCGTTTCATTTGCATCAAGGTTCAGATCAAACTGGTCAATTGCTCCCAGTCCAATAATTGAGATTTCACTCTTTTCGTTTATTCTTGTTCTTGTTTTAAACTGAAAATCGTTGTACGTTGGTAAAAATGGCAGCTCAAGTACTGAAAACAAAAATTGAAGGTATGAACGTCTCGCCGACATGATAAATGTAGTGTTGTCAGAAAGTGGTCCGTCCAGGGTAAGAGCAAGATCTGATGCACCCACGGATCCCCGGAATTTAAGGTTTTCTTTATTACCATCAATCTGCTTCATCTCCAGTACAGAACTTAAAGCATTTCCTTTGTTTGCAGGAAATGCACTGGAATAAAAGTTTACTTCTCTTAAGAAATCAACATTGATAATTCCCACCGGCCCACCCGAAGCACCCTGGGTTGCAAAATGGTTGAGGTTGGGTATCTCCACGCCATCTAAATAGAATCGATTTTCAGATGCACCTCCACCTCTTACGATTACGTCATTTCTGAAAGCAGGTGTGGATGCCACACCAGGTAAAGACTGTATGACTCTTGATATATCCCGGTTGCCTCCCGGATTTTTTTCAATTTCTGATATACCAATTCTTCTTAATGAAACAGGGCTCTCCTCATCCCTTCGAAAAGGTGATGCCCTTACTTCCACCTCCTCAATCTGGATGTTGCTTTCCTTCATTGGAATTTCAATGTATGCTTTTTTGGAATTGGTAACCAGGACATCACTGGTGATGAACGTTTCGAAACCAATAGCCGATGCTCGCAACTCTATGTATCCTGGCTTAATCCCGGTAAAAATGAAATTACCATCCAAATCACTTACTGCACCTATACTTGTTCCCCAAATTACAATGTTCGCAAATGGAACAGGCTCATTGTTTGTTTCATTGAAGATCCTTCCCTCAATTACACCATTCTCCGATTGTTGGCAATTTGCCAGGGGAAAGTAAAAGGCAATGGTGATTGCAAAAATAAAAAATGTGTTTTTCACAATACGGTCGTTTAATTATATTCGAAAATAATTCAACAAATCTTTTCTATTACGGTTCAATCCTGCAATAAATTTATCGCAATTGTTTGTTTAAGAGACTTTTTTCTGTTGTGAAATCCAAAGAAGGATGTTGTGTTTCAATGTCTTTTATTTTTTCAAGGGTGCGATGAACAAATTTTTGATGATCTGCTGAAGAAATTTGAAAAGGACGATGATTGGCTGCTTTAACAAGTTTATCAATCTCATCAAGTATTTTTTTTCTTTCTGGTGACAGATATGTCAATATAAACTTATCCCAAATGTATTGAATTGCCATATCATTAGGATGAATCATGTCTTCAGCATAAAATCGGTAGTCGCGAAGGTCATCCATCATGATTTCATAGGAAGGAAAATATTCGGTCCACGGATATTTTTTGGTAAGTTCCCAAACTGCCATAATCAAAGCCGATTTACTTCGCTGGTTTTCAACAGCACCGTCTTTCCAGTGTCGTATAGGGCTGACTGTAAACACAATCCGTACATCCGGGTTGAAAGATTTCATACGCTCAACGATAACCCCAAACTCACTCACAATCCGGTTAAGCGATAGTGAATAATGCCTGAATTCATTAGAAGGAATTTTATGACAATTTGATACCACTTTTCCGGATGATACATTTTCAAAAACCCATGATGTGCCAAAAGTAATAAAAACGTGGCTTGCCATTTTTAAGCAGTCATGCCCCTTTTTTATTGAATCATTGATTTTTTTAAGGCATTCTGATTTTTCCGGATGTGAAAATATGCTGTGATGATAAAAACTATGCCACATACCATCGTGCCTTAGGATATCTGAATCATTAAAAATTTTCTTTTCCATCAAAATGTCTAATCCACCGGCAACAGATAAAGGATTATACAAAACACCAAAAGGATTCCTCAATACCCGAAATTTTGAGTTTTCGAGTTTAACTCCGATATTATCAGAAAAACAGGACCCTATCAATACAATATGGTCCTCATGGGTTATTTCATTTGGAGATTTTGGGATATTTACTTCTGTGCGAAACCGGATCATGCGTCAGGTTGTTTTCTTAATATTCTTTAACCATTCTATTATATAATCAAAAACAAGCGGAGAATCAACATCATTATGAATTTCGTGATAATTATCAGGCCAGGACTTGAACGTTGCAAAAAGTTTTAATTTTTCAGCAAATACCTTCGTTGCTTCAATACTAACCAATTGATCCTCTTCACCCTGCATGATCAAAACAGGTACCTCTGCTGAATAATCCTGATTTAAAATTTTTTGACCTAATTTAGTAATATCATTGAAGAAACGGGCACTGATTCGCCGATGGACGAGATTGTCCCTGTATAAATCTTCAATTATTTCAGTACGTTTGGTGAGTTGTTCAGGTATGATATCCGATCGAACTGTTATCCAGGGCAAAAAGTATTCAAATATTTTTGCAAGTCTTTTTTTCCATTCCGGCGGTTTATACACCAGTTCGAGCCAGGGTGAAGTAATGATGAGTCCTTCCACATCCCTGTAATGTTTGTATAGCTCAATTAGCAAGGTACCCCCAAGGCTGTGCCCATATAAAATGAGTGGCAGCTTCGGAAATTCCTGACGAATATCCTTGATAGTAAAAATAATATCCCTTATCATCACAATTGGTCGCCTGACATCACCACGAATACCTTTGGATTTACCATGTCCACGCAAATCTCCAGCAACAAAAATAAAATTATGAGAAGTAAACTGCTCAGCCCAGTGTTCATAGCGCCCCCCATGTTCTCCAAGTCCATGGATCAGAACAACAATTTTTACCGGGTAATCTTCTGGTAACCAGATACGGTTAAACAGTTTTGACCCATCGCGGGTACGTAACCAGTATTCCTGGTACTGCATAATTGCATTTGTTTAGTTAATTTTGAACGAAAATAAATAGAAAAAAAACAAAATGCAGGAAACAATACAAATTTCAACAAATAAACAAAACGGACTTTACGATATTACCGAAAAAGTAAAGAAAGTAATCAGCGACAGCGATGTAAAATCAGGGATGGCATCAATTTATGTCCAGGGAGCTACTGCAGCTATTATGATCCAGGAAAACTGGGATGATTCGGTGCAGAATGACGTAATAACCTTACTAAAAAAACTGATCCCTTCTGGTGTATGGGAACATGACGCCCAGGATAACAATGGAGATGCTCATTTAAAAGCAGGGCTCATAGGACCCAGTGAAACTATTCCAATTATTGATGGCCAATTAGGACTATCGACATGGCAAAATATTTTCGTATGTGAATTTGATGGTCCACGAAGCAAACGAAACATTGTGGTTACGGTACTCCAGATTTAGAAGTCAATGCAACTTTCCTACTCATTGTTTTGAACTTTTCCTGCTTCTTTTGTTTGGGTTTAAAGAGGAGAATGTCAAAAAGATCATTTTTTCTCACAGAACTTGTAAAAACTATAAAAAAACACAAAAGTGAAAGAAAAAGGAATTTTTGAAGCAGCAAAAGCAGGTTGGTTACCGGAAATCAGGCGTTTTGTAGGAATGGAACCAAAACTCCTTGAAACATTTTCTGATGACGGTTTTACCCCGCTGTCCCTTGCCAGTAGCCAGGGACATTATACCATTGTAAAATATTTACTCGAAATGGGAGCCTCTCCGGATACCCGGGTTCAGAATGAAACCAATAAAACTCCGTTAATTCTTGCAGTGGAAGCTGACCATTACCCGGTAGCCAAATTGCTCATCGAACATGGAGCCGATACAAATGTCAAACAAAAAGACGACCGCACCCCCATGCACTTTGCTGCCAAAAACGGAAACTTAAATATGGTGAACTTATTGGTTAAGCATAAAGCAAATGTAAAACCAAAAGACAGGGAGGGAAAAAAACCAATGGATTATGCCAGAAAAGAAAAGAAAGAAGAAATCGTTCGTTTTTTGGAGCAATATGAAACAGACCAT
>CAZAMT010000101.1:0-12880 GCA_964486145.1 uncultured Bacteroidales bacterium | reverse complement strand
GAGTTCAACGAAGTTAATTAATAAGGCTAATACTATGCTTATGTCAAACAACATGATTTCTTTCTTCAACACATTTTTACTGTCAGGTTTGGTTGCATTATCAACCATTTCATGCTCACAAAATCAAGAACCTGCATCCGGGCCTGAGGCGAATTATCAAGGGAAACCCAACATCGTCATCATCTTTTTCGATGATGCAGGATGGGCCGATTTTAAACCATTTCATGAAACCCGTTATCCAACGCCAAATATTGAACAGTTGGCGAAGGAGGGATGCAGGTTTCAAAATTTTTATGTTCCGCAAGCCATTTGTTCTGCATCGCGTGCAACACTCATGACCGGCTGCTATCCGGGAAGGACAAAGGTTTTTGGGGCTTTTGCGCCCAGGGTGAGGGGCTTAGAACCTCGTTTTGCTACTATGGGTGAGGTGCTCAAAACAAGTGGATATAAAACAGCGATCTTTGGCAAGTGGCACCTGGGCGACCAGGAAGAAACGCGTCCCCACAACAGGGGATTTGATGAATCCTGTGGCTTGATGTACTCCAACGACATGTGGAGTGAACATCCGACAAATCCTGAATTTTGGGGACAATTTCCGTTACATTACTGGGAGAACGGAGAAATAACTATTGATTCTGTTACAACTGAAGATCAGGTGCATTTAACCACCTGGTATACAGAGAAAGCGGTAGAGTTTATAAATACCAATCCTGATACTTCATTTTTCTTGTATGTTCCTCACTCCATGCCTCATGTACCGATTTTTGCCAGTGATAAATTTAAAGGTAAATCCGGAACAGGTTTGTATGGTGACGTGATGATGGAACTGGACTGGTCTGTTGGACAAATTACGAATGCATTAAAGCAAAATGGATTAGATGAAAATACGTTGGTCATATTAACTTCCGACAACGGCCCCTGGCATTCGTATGGCAATCGCGCAGGTAAAACTCCTTACCGTGAAGCAAAAGGAACGTCATTCGACGGAGGCATCCGTTCTCCGTGCATCATAAAATATCCCGGACAGATCGAACCCAATTCCGTATCGTTAAACACATTCTATGCCATCGATATATTACCAACATTATGCCAGCTAACAAATACTGAATTACCTGTAAATGAAATAGATGGAAAAAATGTTTGGAATTTAATAACCGGAAAACCGGATGCCGAAAATCCACATGAGTACTATGCTTTCTCAAACGGAAACCAGTTTCAAGGGGTCATGAGTGCCGATGGAAAATGGAAGTTGCATGTTCCGCATGATTATCGATACTTGAAAGCTGCCGGAAAAGACGGACAACCCGGGCCATATATTAAAAAAGAAATTGATTATGCCCTGTTCGACATGGTTCATGACCCATATGAAAAAGGCAATGTAATCGATGAATACCCCGAAATTGCAAAAGAACTGATGAACTACGCAAAACAACATGCGGCTAAATTCTATGAATAAAACAGTTTAAATTAAAATTTCAATATAAATCCTCATCATCATGAAAATTCTGCATCATTTTTTACCATTCATATTATATGTAAGTGTGTTTTTTTCCTGTCAGCCTGAAAACAATAAGGAAAAAACCGAAACAGAAAAACCGAATTTTATTTTTATAGTTAGTGAAGACAACAGCGCATTTTTAGGCTGTTATGGCGATCCTTATGCAAATACTCCAAATCTTGATAACCTCGCTTCAGATGGAATCATGTATACCAACGCTTTTGCAGCAGCACCTGTTTGCGCTCCCTCACGGTCATCGCTAATTACAGGAATGTATGCCAGCAGCCTGGGTAGCCACCACATGCGTTCTCTTGTTACCATACCCGGGGAATTTCACTTTTTCCCGTATTATTTGCGCCAAAATGGATACTACACTGTCAACCGAAATAAAAAAGACTATAACATTGTTGATCAGGACAGTGTTTGGGATGATGATCAGTGGTGGGAATACAGCGGTATGTTGAAAGACCGCAAGGAAGGGCAACCGTTTTTTGCTATGTTCAACACCTTTATGTCTCATGAAAGTAAAATCCACGGAAAACGGGAAGACGACATGCTGCCTTATTTTAAAGATGCTGCCATAAAAAGCATGACCGGGAAAGCGCCTTCACAAGCGCACATTGATTCTTTTAATTATATGCATCAACCGGGAGAAGTACCTGTTGCACCTTACCACCCGGATACCCCTGAAATGCAGGAAGACTGGGCCCGGTATTACGATTGCATCAGTATGATGGATGATGAAATTGGCGCATTGCTTACCAACCTGAAACGGGATAATTTGCTGGATAATACCATTGTCTTTTATTTCAGTGACCATGGTGGGGTGCTTGGGCGCAGCAAACGCTTTACTTTTGAAAGTGGGTTACGGGTACCATTTATTGTATGGTTACCTGAAAAATATCAGCACCTATCGGATATAAAACCGGGGTCGCAAACCAACCGGTTAATTACACTTGTTGACCTTGCCCCTACGGTACTGAACCTGGCCAATATTGAAATACCCGGGCATTTCCAGGGCCTGCCATTCCTGGGCAACAATGCCAACGAAAAAAGGGATTATGCCTTTGGGTTTCGTGGAAGAATGGATGAACGTTATGATTTTTGCCGAACAGTAAGGGACAAAAAGTACAGGTATATACGCAACTACATGCCTCACCGCCCCTGGGGACAACATATAAACTATCTGTGGCGTGCCAAATCAGTCCGTTCATGGGAAGATGCTTACCAGGCAGGAAATACAAACAAAATCCAGTCAAGATTCTGGGAACCTAAGCCGGCAGAAGAACTCTATGATATCGAAGCTGATCCTCATAATGTAACTAATTTAGCATACGATCCGGATTTTGAGAAAGTGTTGGAAAAATTTCGGAAAGTCAACGAAGCATGGTTAATAGAGATGAATGATAAAAACTTTATTCCGGAAGGAGAATACCTTAAGAACCTGAAAGATAATACAGGCTATGAATATTACACCGGCCAAAAGTATAACCTGCAGCATATAATGGCAGTAGCTGACGTGGCGACCCGTGGCAATGCAGAAAATATGCCTCAACTGGAAAAGGCCCTCGAAGATAATGATCCTGTGGTTCGCTACTGGGGCGCTGTTGGATGCTGCGTTTTGAAACAGAATGCCATCGAACTGAAAAATAAACTTCTGGTTAGCCTTGAAGATGTGTCCATGGATGTGCGAATTGCCAGTGCCGAGGCACTCTATTTTATGAATGAAAAGCAACCGGCGAAAAAAACGTTACAGGTCATCTTGCAAAATAAAGATTTCATTCCTTATGGAAGTATGGAAGCAATACGCTGTCACGCCCTGAATGTTGTAGATCTCATGGACCCTGAAGACAAGGTGTTTTTCAAAGCAGAAATAGAATACCTGGCATCAAGAGAAGAAAAAGGCTATGATAAACGCGTTGCCGAATACCTGATGACCCAGGGTTTATTTTGATGCCGGAGAATGTTGCCGGATATAAAAAGCATACAAATGACATGAAAATTTTTGGATGTAATATACCAACAATCAGTGTGACTTTGTCATGTATTTGTCGCAATTTTGTCCGATGAAGATTTTCTTGTGTAATCCATTTTAAGTTAACATTGTGTTGGTGTTAATTCATCGCAATTGCTAATGAAGTAAAAACTAAATAATTCACTCAAATGAAAAAATGCTTTTTAATGGGAACCTTTCTTTTCTCAATCTTTCTTTTTGGTTGTAGTACAAACGAAGTAGAGGAAACTGCAAAACCCAATTTTATTATATTTTTTTGTGACGACTTAGGTTATGGAGATATCGGTCCGTTTGGACATCCTACCATAAGCACACCCAACCTCGACCAAATGGCTGTGGAAGGCCAGAAATGGACCAGTTTTTATGCCGCGGCACCTGTTTGTACACCAAGCCGGGCAGGCTTGTTAACCGGCAGATTACCGGTTCGATCAGGCATGGCAAGTGAAAAACGCCGGGTGCTTTTCCCGGATTCAGACGGCGGTCTGCCTGAAAATGAAATAACCATTGCCAAAGCTTTAAAACAGCAGGGGTATGCAACCGCGTGCATCGGCAAGTGGCATTTAGGTCATCTGCCACAATACTTACCAACCAATCACGGGTTTGATTACTATTACGGGATACCTTACAGCAATGATATGGACCGTATCGAGGGAATCGATCATTATGAATCATGTGTAAACCCGAAAATTGAATATTTTGAAGTTCCGCTGATGCGAAATGAGGAGGTAATAGAAAAACCTGCAAACCAAAAGACTATAACAAAAAGGTATACAGAGGAAGCTCTGGATTTCATATCCGAAAACAATAATCAGCCATTCTTTTTGTACCTGGCCCATACCATGCCCCATGTTCCGCTGTTCACTTCTTCAGAGTTTGAGGACAAAAGCCGGCGTGGAGTTTATGGCGATGTTATAGAGGAAATGGACTGGAGTATGGGTGAGATCCTGAAAAAACTTAAAGAAACAGGACTGGATAAAAATACCATGGTAGTTTTCACATCGGATAATGGCCCCTGGTTAACTTTTTATGAACTCGGAGGCTCTTCTGGTTCCTTGAGGGGTGGCAAAGGAAGCACTTTTGAAGGTGGTGTGCGTGAGCCTACCATTTTTTGGTGGCCGGGAAAAATAGAAAACAAAGTGGTTATGGACATGGCATCAATCATGGACTTGTTTCCTACCATCTGCAATCTTGCAGGCGCACAAATCCCGGATGATCGGACATACGACGGATATGATTTAACATCAATGCTGTTGGGCAATGGTCAGTCCGAGAGGGATGTATTTTTCTATTACAGGGATACCGAAGTTTTCGCTGTTCGCAAAGGACCCTTCAAAGCCCACTTTAAAACCCAAAAAGGATTTGGTGAAAATTCGCCAACCGTTCATAATCCTCCGTTGTTGTATAACCTGGACATTGATCCGGATGAAGAATACAATATTGCCGATAAACATCCGGAGGTGATTGAAGAAATTGTACAAGTGCTGGAAGAACACAAAACTACCATTAAACCGGTTGAAAACCAGTTGGAGAAAAGAATTGAGAATGCCGGAACAGATTATCAAAAGAAAAGCTTGTAAAATCCTACGGAGCCATGGGCAAAAGAAAATATTCTCTGCTGGTAGCAATAGTTATTGGTATGTTGGTTTCAGGTTGCGGTCTTAAAAAAAGTGATATAAGCAACAATGAAACCGCACCACCCAATATCCTTTTCATTTCCGTGGATGATTTGCGTCCTGAATTAAACTTTTACGGACAGACCCATATTAAATCACCATCCCTCGACAAACTGGCATCAGAAAGTGTTGTTTTTGAGCGTACTTACTGCAACGTACCGGTATGTGGTGCTTCAAGGGCCAGTTTGATGTCGGGTGTTCGTCCGGGCAGGTACCGGTTTTTAGGCTACAGTACCTACCTTGATGAAGATTATCCGGGCATCACTTCTCTACCAAGACATTTTAAAAATCATGGTTATACAACCATATCAAATGGGAAAATATACCACCATGACGATGATGATGTGGAAGCATGGGACGAAATCTGGGGTCATCCACCCTCCTCAAGTGCAAGTGGCAGGGGATATGTAAAACCGCAGAATATCCGTTTGGATACCATGGATGGGGTCAGGGGCTACCCGTACGAAGATGCTGATGTACATGATACCGTTTACCGGGATGGAAAAACTGCTGAAAAAGCAATACGGGACTTAAAGAAGTTAAAATCAAACGGGCAACCTTTCTTCCTGGCGGTTGGATATTTGAAACCGCACCTGCCTTTCAATGCGCCTAAAAAATATTGGAATATGTACGATTCAACCCAAATATCCCTGCCTCCAAACTATATTCAACCTGAATCGACCCCTGATGCTGCCTTTCATAATTTTGGCGAGCTGCGCCATTATTCGGGGGTACCCCCGAAAGGTCCTGTTTCCAATGAATTGGCCAACAAACTTATCCATGGTTATTATGCCTGTGTCAGCTACACCGATGCCCAAATAGGTAAAGTATTAAATGCGCTGGAAGAACTTGAACTGGAAAACAATACAATCGTTATCCTTTGGGGCGATCACGGCTGGAATCTTGGAGATCATAAACTTTGGTGTAAGCATTGTAATTTTGAATCTTCGCTCCATGTCCCGATGATCCTAAAAGTACCCGGGCAGACAAATGGAGAACGAACGGATAATGTAACCGAATTTGTGGATATCTATCCTACCTTGTGCGAACTGGCTGGTTTGCCTGTGCCGGAACACACGGATGGAGAAAGCCTGGTTCCTCTGATGAAGAATGAGCCAAGACAAAAAAACTTTGCTGTCTCCAAGTTTCATGATGGGGTAACCTACATCGAAGGAACGTTGTTTTATACGGAATGGCTTGATGAAAATAATGAGGTGAGGGCCCGCATGTTGTTTGACCACGCGATTGATCCACTTGAATTAAACAACCTGGCAGAAAATCCGGAATACAGCGAGAAAGTGCAGGAATTGAGCAAAAAACTTCGCGCCAACTGGGGTGATGACTTTTTTGTAGATCGAAGGATAAACAATTAAAGGAATGATTATTTTTGTTTAAAAGCGAACCGTAATGTAACAATGGTTCAGACTAATAGTGGTACTAAAAAAGATTCATTGTGAGATTTATTGTCATTGACTGGGTTATTCTGGCCGCGTTTTTCAGTGTCGTTTTATTCATTGGTTATTGGGCTTCCCGTCAGGCCGGGAAAAACACGTCGGAGTTTTTCCTTGGTGGTCGCAGCATGCCCTGGTGGCTACTTGGTATATCGATGGTTGCCTGCACATTTTCAGCGGATACACCGAACCTTGTTACAGGTATGGTACGGGAATCAGGCGTTGCCAAAAACTGGGCATGGTGGGCATTTCTGATAACCGGTATGGTAACCGTTTTTATTTATGCGCGCTTGTGGCGAAGGTCCAATGTTATGACTGATTTGGAATTTTATGAGCTACGTTACAGTGGAAAAGCGGCATCCTTTTTAAGGGGATTTAGAGCTATTTATCTCGGAGTATTTTTTAACACCCTTATCATGGCAACTGTATCTCTTGCTGCCATAAAAATTGGCAATATAATGTTTGGATTGGAGCCATGGATGGTCATTGTTTCGGCTTCGGTAATTGTTGTAATTTATGCCGGGATGGGTGGCCTGAAAGGAGTCGTATGGGCCGACTTTTTTCAATATTCGATTGCCATGTTCGGAGCAGTACTGGCCGCCATCGTTTCAGTAAGGCAACCTGAGGTACAAGCCATTGGCGGTTTGGATGGTATGATTCAAAAACTGGGTGAAAATGCTGGTTTTCTGCCTGATTTTAGTGATCCATCGGTATACATTCCTTTACTGATCATTCCGGTAGCCGTGCAGTGGTGGGCGGTTTGGTATCCCGGAGCAGAGCCTGGAGGGGGAGGGTACATTGCTCAACGTATGCTATCAGCCAAAGATGAAAAAAATGCGGTAGGAGCAACCCTGCTTTTTAATTTTGCACATTACGCGTTGCGACCCTGGCCGTGGATTATCGTTGCCATGGCATCCATCATCATTTATCCGGATTTGCAATCCATTCGGAACGAATTTCCGAACATTGCAGAAAACTATCTGAAGGATGACATTGCTTACCCGGTAATGCTGTCAAAACTTCAACCCGGTTGGTTAGGACTGGTTGTTGCTTCAATTATTGCCGCGTACATGTCAACCATTGGAACGCACCTTAATTGGGGATCTTCATATGTAGTTCACGACTTTTACCACCGTTTTATAAAGAAAGATGCAAGCGAAAAAGAGCTGGTTGCTACCGGACGGATAACCACTGTTTTGCTCATGGTTGTTTCCGGATTTTTTGCATTAACATTCCTCAACAATGCTACGCAGGCATTTAATGTTTTATTGCTTTCCGGTGCAGGTTCGGGAGCCATTTATCTTCTTCGATGGTTTTGGTGGCGAATCAATGCATGGACGGAGGTTGTAGCCATGGTATTTGCAACCATCATGGCTGTTGTTTTGGTTTTTGGCGTTGACGACGCTTCATTGCAATCAAACCTTTTTGATTCGTTTACAAGCAAACTGCTTATTGCGGTTGCTGCTACCACCATAGTGTGGTTAACTACTATGTTTATCACGAAACCGGAACATCAAAAAACGCTGGAAAAATTTTATGAGTTGACGCAGCCCGGAGGTCCTGGATGGAAAAAAGTGGTATCCAAAGCAAAAGATGAAGGACGTATCATTGAAAAAACTCCAGGAAAAAAATGGAATATGCCCATTCAGATTTTATTGGTTTTCGTCGGTTGCATCGTCATCTATAGCGCCTTGTTTGCCATTGGAAGCATCATTTACCATCATGTGGTTGCTTCAATAGTATTATCAATAATTGTAATTTCAGGAACGATTATCCTGTTTCGACTTCTGGATAAGCTCAATCGATCAAAATAATGACATTAAGAAAGAAATATAACCAGGGAAAGCTGAAATGGATTATGAAACAGTTTGTGGCGGATTTACCCGATGATTATCAAATAACAGCGATAGATACAGGGCATATCAATGATACATTTCGCATTAATTCCGGTATGGGCAATAACTTTCTTTTACAACGAAAGAACCATCTCGTTTTTAAAAATGTTCCCGGAATGATGGATAATATTGATCGTGTAACACGCCATCTAAGTGATAAGCAGAATTCAGGAGAATTTATCATCGGAAGAAGAACAACCATACCGTTGAGAACGATAAAAGATCATCAGCCTTATGTTTTTGTTGATAATGAATTCTGGACATTGACTACGTACATTCCGGGTGTATCCTATGAGAAAATTACTGGCAACGACCAGGCTTACCGCAGTGGCAGGGCGTTTGGCGCATTTGTTTCGGTGTTGGCTGACCTTCCGGGGCCTGATTTACATAAAACCATTCCGGATTTTCATAATATGAAATTCCGCTATGCACAGTTTCTTGATGCTAAAAGCCAGGATGTGATGGACAGGGCAAAAGAGGTTCAGAAAGAAATAGATTTTTTTGAACAGCAAATAACCTATGTGATGCCGTTGCATGAAGCGATCCGAAACGGTAATATTCCTGAAAGGGTAATTCACAATGATACCAAAATCAATAACCTGCTATTTGATGAACAGAACCAGGTGTTTGCCATCATTGATTTGGATACCGTTATGCCTGGTGCCATTCATTATGATTATGGTGATGCCATACGAACAAGTTGTAACACCAAAGGTGAGTCGGAGAGAAACCATGAGCTTATCCGTTTTAACAAGGAGGTTTTCAAAGCTTTTACCGAAGGGTATGTGCAGGAAACCAATACCACATTAACCGTTCGGGAAAAGGAATTTTTACCTCTGGCACCCTTTTATATGACCTACATCATGGGCATACGTTTCCTGACCGATTATCTGAACGGAGATGTTTATTACAGTATATCAGAACCAGATGATAACATGGTTCGGGCACGGAGCCAGATTAGGTACTATTGGGAAATGAAGAAGGAAAAAACGTTTATCAATGAGTTGATTGGAAGCTATTAGCTGAAAAACCTCTTCATTTTTTGGGAACCAGGGCTATTCCAACAAACCTTGCTAACTTATTTATACTTTTTCCGGTATTCCCAGGGTGTTACTTTCATTTTTTCAAGAAAAACTTTGTTAAAATATGCCTGGTTACGGAAGCCAGATTCATACATAATTTGCGCAATGTTCAGTTCGCCTTGTATCAAAAGCTTGCATGCGTATCCAATACGGATGTCATGCAAAAAAGTGGTTAAGGATTTACCGGTAGACTGCTTGAAATACCGGGAAAAGGAGGTTGGATTCATATGTGCTTTGTCTGCAACATTTTTTAAACTGATTTCATGCATAAAATTATTTGTAATAAAATCGTATACGTCATTCATTCGTTTTTCATGACTGGGACGTATCGAACTCATAAATCCTTCACTTGACAGGAAGGTAAATTCATGGTGTTTGGCCATTAAATCCAACACTTTTAAAAAAAGAATCATTCTTTCAAGTCCCTCCGTTTTAATTAGCTGTTGGATTGTTCTTTTTATTTTTTGTGTTTCTCCATGAAATTGAATCCCTCTTTTCGCATTGTCAAATAAGTGTTCCATGGATTTCATTTCGGGAATTTGATGTTGTTCCGTTCCAAGAAAATGACGGTTAAACCGGACTACAATGGCCCTCGATGGCTGTTGCTTATTCTTATCATAATATGTAGCATCATTTTTCCAGTAATGTGGAAGGTTTGGACCCAATAATATCAAATCACCGGGAATAAAATGGCCTATATTATCACCCACAAACCGGGTACCTTTACTTTTCAGAATATAGTTTATTTCCAGTTCCGGGTGAAAGTGCCAGGGATTATCAAAATAAGAACAATTCTCATCCCGAACATGTATGGAGGAATTTTCTGGTGGTATGACTTTTAAATAACGAGGTAGCATAATTTTACGTTTGCAATTAAACTGAAAAAACAGATTTGATATGCAAAGATACCATTGTAATTTGCAAATAAAACAATAGATTGTTTATACAATAATGCTTATTTTTAAATGCATTTTTTAACCCTCGTTTAAGCGTGGTACTTGCAATTGAATGAAGGTTTTAATTTTACTATGAATGGGAGTACACAAAAATTTAAACCAGACAGATAAAAAGAGCTACAATCAAAATGGATATGTAGTAGTAAAATCCATGTTTACTACCAATGAAATTGATACGCTTTTTAAGATATCCCAACAGGACAATGTGATTCAAAAACACACCTATGGCCGAAAAGATAAGGAAGGTAACACTACTAAGCTGGCGCTTTGGTATTCACTCGATGATAATATTTACAGTGCTTTTACCCGTTCAGAGCGAATGGTAAAGGGAGTGGAATTGTTGATGGGAGGCGAACCTTGTCATTTTCATACCAAATTAATGCAAAAGGAACCAAAAGTTGGCGGAGCCTGGGAGTGGCATCAGGATTATGGATACTGGTATCATGATGGGTTTTTATATCCGGACATGATGAGTGTGATGATTGCACTCACACCAGCAAATGAAGAAAATGGCTGCCTGCAGGTGATTAAAGGTTCGCACCTCATTGGCAGGATTGAGCATGGAATGTCAGGCGACCAAAAAGGAGCCGACGTGGCAATTGTAAATGAAGCCTTGAAAAGACTGGATTTGGTTTATGTTGAACTTCAGCCGGGTGATGCTTTATTTTTCCACGGAAACCTGTTGCATCGTTCCGATAAAAACAATAGCGACAGCCCGCGATGGTCGTTGATTTCAACGTTTAATAAAATGGGAAACAAGCCATACAAGGAACATCATCCATCTTGTTATTCCTCCATTAATACTATTCCGGATGAGAAATTGCTGGAATTTGGATCAACTGGTATTTCGGATAATGCCAGTTTTATAAAATAGCTTATACTTCAAACAAAATATTCAAAAAATGGAAAAAGAGTCTAACCGAAGAACATTTATAAAAAGCATGACAACAACCACTGCTGCATTTCTTGCAATGCCAGCCATTGTACCATCCTCCGTATTTGGTAAAACAGCCCCTTCCAATCAAATTAACGTTGGAATGATTGCTACCGGGAGACAGGCCATTCGAGTGAATTTGAAACAGTTTCTCGCAATGGACAATGTAAGGGTAATTGCTCTCAATGATCCCGATCACTGGCGCATGGAGCAAGCTGCAAAAATAACCAATGATTATTACTCAGAACAGCGCAGTGGAACCTACAAAGGAGTTCAATCCTATAAAGATTACCGTGAGTTAATTGCCAATAAGGATGTGGATGCCGTTATGGTTTCATCCCAGGATCACTGGCATGTTCCGCATGGTATTGCTGCAGCCATGGAAGGTAAACATGTAAGCATGGAAAAAGCGCTTACCGTTTGTATCAATCATGGGCAGGCACTTGTTGATGCTTTGAATGAAAATAACGTACATCACCGCCTGGATAGTGAGTTTCGTACCAAATCCTATTTCTCCAAAGCAGTAGGATTGTTACGGGAAAATTCAATTGGCAGGGTGAAGAAGGTAATTGTAGGTGTTCCGGCGCCCTTAAACGGGTCAGCTCCTGGTCCTCAACCCATCATGGATGTGCCCGATGAACTGGATTACGATATGTGGTTGGGACCGGCATTTCCTGCTCCTTATACCGAAAAAAGGGTTCATGCCCCCTATACCTATGATGTTCGCCCGGGCTGGATGCGCATTGACGACTATTGCAACGGCATGATTACGAACTGGGGTGCACATTTGATTGACATTGCATTATGGGGCATAGATAAGGAAAATGAATGCCCGATATCCGTGGAAGGGACAGGAACCTTTACCAAGGGGCTTTGGAATACAGTGGATTCATTTAATTTAACCTATGAGTTTGCCGATAATACAATCATCGAATTCATCATTGATGATCCATATGTGAAGTTTATTGGTGACAATGGATGGATCAAAGCAACCTTTAATAAGGATTTGGAAGCCAGTGATGCTGCAATTTTAAAAGAAGATTATGCTGACAGCTACAAAAATGTACTGACAGATAAAGAGGATTTTATTAATTCCATTATTGAAAACAGGCCTTCTCTGGAACCCATGGAAGTAGGACATAATGTTTATCGCCTCACCAACATGGGGTTGTTGGCCATGAAACTTGGCCGGAAATTACATTGGGATGAACAAAAAAAGATGTTTAAGGATGATACAGCAGCCAACGGCATGATGTATCGACCCGTAAGAGATAAATACCTGGACAAAAAGGTGGTGGATTTCATGAAAAAATATGAGATTGACTGTAGAACTTATCAATCTTCATGCTGATCTTCATTAACAAAAGTGATTGTTTA
>CAZAMT010000100.1:0-12936 GCA_964486145.1 uncultured Bacteroidales bacterium | reverse complement strand
GAAAAATTTAATGATTTCTTAGCGTTCAGCGTTGTGGTTTTTGAGTTTTTTATATGATTTTCATTACCTGTTTTGGATATGGGAATCCGTATTTTTGTCAATAAATAAAACCATATGGAAAGCATTAAAGAAATATATAAAATCGGTCATGGTCCGTCAAGCAGCCATACCATGGGGCCGAGGAAAGCTGCCCAGCTTTTTTTAAGTGAAACGGAAACTGCCGAATCCTTTAAAGTAACTTTATTTGGTAGCCTGGCTGCCACTGCCAAAGGACATCTGACCCACGCCATTTTGAATGAGCTTTTTGAAGGGAAAATGCTGGAAATTATTGAAAAACCTGAGGAATTTTTGCCGCGACACCCGAACGGGATGAGATTTGAAGCATTCAATGATAAAAATGAGCAGATAAAATCATGGACAGTATATAGTGTAGGAGGAGGATCCATTGCCGATGATGCCACTGTGTTAGAAGATAAGTCCGTTTATCCAATCACAACTATGGATGCTATCCTGGATTGGTGTTATAAAAACGGGAAACCAATGTGGGCTTTTGTTGAAGAATTTGAAGACAATGAAATCTGGGATTATCTTGCAGAAGTGTGGAAAGTGATGAAAGATACAATTAAACGGGGGCTGGATGCAGACGGAACACTACCGGGCGCCCTGAAACTCCCCAGGAAAGCAGGGTCCATTTTATCAAAAGCCGGGAATTTTAAAGGATATATTCGGAAAAGATCCATGTTGTATGCTTATGCCCTTGCCGTATCTGAAGAAAATGCAGGTGGAGGTAAGATTGTAACATCACCTACATGCGGTGGTAGCGGTGTTGTGCCGGCAGTACTGCATTATTACCAGAAATATTATGATGGTTCGGATAAGAAGATTCTTAGGGCATTAGCAACTGCGGGTATCGTAGGAAACCTCGTGAAGCAAAATGCTTCTATCTCAGGTGCAGAAGTCGGATGCCAGGGTGAAGTTGGTACTGCATGCGCGATGGGCTCTGCTGCCTTAACCCAGCTAAGTGGCGGAAGTATTTTCCAGGTTGAATATGCAGCAGAGATGGGTTTGGAACATCATCTTGGCCTGACTTGCGATCCGGTACTGGGACTCGTCCAGATACCTTGCATTGAACGAAACGCGATGGCTGCTGCCCGTGCATTAAACCATAAGGATTACGCCATGCTTTCAGATGGTCGGCATTTCATTAGTTTTGACGAAGTGGTAAAAGCAATGAATCAAACCGGTCGGGATTTACCAAGCCTTTACAAGGAAACATCTACCGGAGGATTGGCATTATTTCATGGTTTGCAGGAACGCGGACAGGTTTAATACTCTTTCGTGTTCCGGACTGCGACATTCATCGGCCGCCATGCTTCTGCGCTGCAGCTAAAAATACTCAGCGGAGGCGTTGCTCCGGGGTTAAATGCCATTTATGTTCACCATAAATAATATTTCAGTTTTAGTATCGCGTTGATCATGCGAATGTATTGTTCATCAGAAAAGTAACACCGACAATTGGAGGGTGCAAAGGACATGTAGTTGCGGGCAGAGGGATAATAAAACTGTCCGTTTTCATCTTTTAAGTCAGCCGAATATTCACAATGTTCATTTACCAGCGTTGTTATGTCTTTCGAAGCCCTGGTATCACAGCACAAATCACCCGCATTTTTACAATTGTTGCCATCTGCTGTTTCCGGGCCGAAAGTGTCTTCATGGGTATGGTATAAATTAAAAACGTGTCCAATCAAATGGATCAGCCTTCCGGCATCGAAACAGTTTTTCTGAATAAAAACAACATCTTTTTCATCTGCCGGGAAAAAAGTGTAGCTGCATGTAATTTTTCCTTCATTATCATAAAGCTTGGTAACCAGGTATATGTTGATGGTATTTGGCACGTGGCTTAGGTCAATTAACTCATTATCCGTGTTGTTATAATAAATGGTATTGTAACTGAAGTTGTCAATTGCATGTATTTCCGAGAACTTAAATTTTACAGAAATGGGTTCAAATGAGGTGTTCAATTCGCCAATCACCGGGTCAATGTTGCTCAAATCCATGCCCGTTTCACCGTTTTCATCCTTTACAACATGGAAATTGAGGTGAAATGTACGGTTAAGCTTTAGGATGTGGTCAACGGAATCTGTGAATCCGGTTTCTAACATTTGCTGTTTCAAGCTTGTTATGGTGGAGCATTCCTGTAATTGGGCGAATGCTATATGCAAGCCCGGAAAAAGGAAGAGAGTGATAATGAGCAAATTCTTTTTCATATATAAAATAGCTAATGATTAAAGTTATTGAAAATCTTCATCAAAAACAGGTTCTTTCAAATCATCCAGTGTCCCAATAATTCTAAATTCCGTACGTCTGTTTTTCTTTCGTCCTTCCGGATTATCCGAGCCATCCGGCATGAAATTAGGTGCCACGGGATTGGTAGCACCATATCCTTTTGCAACCAGTCTTTCAGAATCTATTCCTTTTGATATAAGATACTTAACAACGCTTTCAGCACGCTGTTGGGACAGGTCGGCGTTGTATTCCACTGAACCAATACTATCTGTGTGAGCCCCTATTTCAACCACAAATTCGGGTGCTTCATTTAGCATTACAAGCAACGTCGTATCAAGTGCCTGTTTGGCTGATTCGGTAAGTTCGGTTTTGTTGAATTCATAGAGAATATCTTCCAGAACAACGGGCTTGTCAGTTAATACATTTACCCAAATGGGGGGCATTTCTACTGTGTAAGAGAAATTAATACCTTCCGTTGAAAGGTGAACTTCCTCATTAAAATACTGGAATCCCTCAAGGTCAAATTTATAATTTTTCTCAGGTAGCAATTCAAAGTTGTAGCGCCCGTCAGTGGAGGTGGTATCCCTGTCAATCATTATCAGTTCATCAAGTTCCTCGTCCTGCATGTAAAGTACAACAATGGCACCTTTTAATGGCTTAATGGAATCAGAAACATTAATAAAATCAAATTTTCTCAAATCCTTTTTTCGTCCGTACTTATCTTTTTCAAAGGGATAAATCTGTCCGGTCACATCAAGATGAATAAAATCCTTCCATCGGTAATAATAAATGTCATCGCAACAGGTTTCGTTGTTCTTGGTAATCATACCCGGACGGTTGGATGTGAAGAATCCATCTTCCCGGTTTTGATTCATTGTAAAATACAAATCATCATAACTTGAATTCATCGGTGAACCAAGATTTTTAGCATCCGTCCATTTACGTCTTTCACCCCGGGCATGAAAAATGTCAAAACCACCGATTCCTGGTTGTCCATCAGAGCTAAAGTATAATGTGCGGCTCAGATAATCGAAATAAGGTGTTATTTCATCTCCGGCAGTATTGATTTTATAGCCAAGATTTCTCGGCTCAGAAAATGATTCTCGTCGGGGATTCCAGACCGTATACCACAGATCCAGTCCTCCTCTGCCTTCGGGTCTGTCTGAGACAAAATACAGGATCTCCCTGTCATATTTTGAAGTGATGGCCAGGGCTGGCATGGTTGAAGTGTAATTGTCAAGATTGATATCGTCCTGGAGTTTCCTGGGCTTTGTCCATTTCCCTTTTACAAGTTTACTTTGATAGATGTGACAAATGGTTTTGTTCTGCCAGTTTCGCCCACACCTGGTAAAATAAAACCGGTTTCCATCTTTGGAAAAAACACCGTTACCGGTTTCAACACCATCAAGATTGAATGGCAATGGGAAGGGTTTTCCTCCAATCCAGTCGAGTCCTTCTTTGGAAGCTTTATAGAATTGGCGCACAGGCATGGCTGTGTCCACATTGCTGTTGTTAAAATACACCAGTGAATCAACTTTCAGGGAAGCATAAAACAAAGTTGAATCGTTATATGGAATAGGTGAGAATTCGAGATGTGGGCCGTTAACTGTTGAATTTAACTGATGAATGTTAACATTCAGCGGTTCTTCAATGATGCTTTTCGCAGAATCGCAACCGGCAATGTCATATCTTGCCAGTTTACTATAAGGCTTCATTTTTTTATCTTTTCGATATTTCCGTCTGAAACTTGTAAATTCATCAATAGCTTCATTGTAATTTCCAGTGGCTTTTAACATTTGAGCATAATAATAATGTGCCAGGGGGAATTTTTTTGGTGACCTGGTTTTTATTCTTTCGTATATTTTTTTGGCTTTCTCGTAGTTACGGGTTTGGTTGTAAAGTCCGGCAAGAGCATAATTTAGCTTCATATTACGTTTTTTTACTTCGTAATATTTTTCATAAAACATGATGGCGCTGTAAACGTCACCAACTCTCTCGGCATTTCGTCCGAAGCGGGCCAGTTGCGATGGTGTTAGATTGTTGATGTCAGTTACCTGGGCATTTGCAAGTAATCCCAGATAAATCAATCCAACGAGAACAAGGATGGTTTTTAGGTTAAAATCTTTCACAAGGAATTGAATAACTATTTAGTACTGTACTTATACTTTTGTAAACCAGGGAAATTTCAAGAGCACCCTGGGTTGTAGGCATTGCCTTGGTTGACGGCATATTAAAATCGTAGGTCAAACCAATATCTAACCTTCCAACAGTCACACCAGCCAATACAGCAAGTGAATTCACCGACTGGCCAAAGCCATTTCGCACGTAAAGTCCTCCAAATGCCTCTGTTACATTGGTCTTATGGCCAATGATTTTATATCCAACATCACTACCAACGATCACATCTGTTGCTTTAAAATGGCTCATATACAATCCTTTTGGCTTTACATAAAGTTTTTCTGATAAATCAATTTTAAGTCCGGCATGTAAAACGTTCCGCATTGGTAAATTCTGATTGGATAAAATAAATGATTCATCCGGTCGGTTGAAATGGTAAATGGCAAGCCCCAATTCAGGCTCAATAATATTTATTTTTTTTCTCCATACCAACCCCAGATTGATATCGAGGTATGATATTCGATCGCCCACGTTATCCTCATAGCTTGAAAGAGAATTGTTATAATATCCGGTACCCATATCAAACTGGTTCGGGAAAGTCATTTCAGCATAGTTGAAAGATTTGAAAACATAACCTGCCTGAAAGCCAACTCGTAAATCGTTGTTTCTTACATTCTTATAATATGCACCCGATACATACAATTTGTTCACATTCAGGCCTACTTTACCGGATTCATCATTAATGAAAAACAGACCTCCTGAAATATTTTGTCCATAAAGATAAAATTGCTTATCGAAACTAACTGATGAGGTTTGGAATGGAATACCAATGGCCCTCCACTGGTTTCGATATATCCCGGATACCCTCCAGTCACCTGTAAAATTCCCCGTATTTGCCGGGTTAAGATATAACGGGCTGGCACTGAAATTACTATAATGTATATCCTGCGCCTGTGTCGGCATCAGATATAGAATGAAAATGAAGAGGAAAATTAGTAATTTAAGGTTCATTCGCGAGGCTTTAAGATTCAACTTAGACTAAAATTGTTGACATTATTGTAACAAAAGAGATTATTTCAACGAATAAAACAAAACTTTCTACTGTATTGGCTTGCTAAATGTTTCATTATCATAAATAAAACTTAATTATAACAATAGCCTGAGCACCGTGATTTCACTAAAGAAAATATATTCCCTTCCTCTAATATATAAACCCTATTTAACGGATTTATGAAAGCAATAAAATATGTATGGATTTATGTAATAATTATTACAGGTTCTGGAGGAATTGCCTTTGGCCAGGTAAATGCCGATTTCACGGCTGATCAGACAACCGGATGTTCACCATTGGTTGTGGCTTTTACTGATAACAGCACTGGTGAAAATCTGACTTATTCGTGGGATTTTGGTAATGGAAATTCCTCTACAAATAAGAATCCACAGGCAACGTATACATCACCGGGAACATACACCGTAACTTTAACAGTTTCAAACGGTACAGCCACGGATGAATCAAATGCAAATATCACTGTCTTTAGTAACCCTGTAGCTGATTTTCAGGGAGATACAAAAGGCTGCACTCCTTTTACCTCTCAATTTATTGACAATTCAACTGTTGGCGATGCACCAATCAATGAATGGAAATGGGATTTCCGTTCGGGTTTTATTGACTCAAGGCAAAATCCATCATATACGTATACCACAGCAGGTTCATTTGATGTTTACCTCGAGGTGGTTGATGAAAATGGTTGCTCCGGTAATATTGAGAAAGAAGCATATGTTGATGTGGTACAGCCTCCAACATCCATCTTTGATATGGCGCCATCGGTGGCTTGTGAAGCACCCGCGACAGTTAATTTTAACAACAACTCTTCAGGTAGTGGAACAATTACCTATGATTGGGATTTTGGTGACGAATCCAGCTCCAATGATGAATCACCGAGTCATGTTTTCACTTCATTTGGTAGCTATGCGGTAACGCTGAAAGTTTCTTCCGATTACGGATGTTCCACTTCAACCTCCAAATTATTTAATATACAGGATGTTTCTGCCAGCGGTTTGCTGTCCCAGGATGGAAATTCTGTTTCATCGGAAGATGTTATCTGTCCCGGCATGCTTGATTTTAAGGCTACTACAGAGGATGGTATCAATGTGTACTGGGATTTTGGAGACGGAGGCTTCTCTAATGATACCAGCGGGGCACATTACTATACAAATGCAGGTACATACCAGATTCAATTAATAGCTACGCCAGGTGATGTATGTGCTGATACAGTTTTATGGACGATTCATGTGGACGAGATTGTAGCAGATTTTACATTTTCACCGGATTATTCATGCCAATCACCGGTGGATGTCAGTTTCACAAGCAATTCAACGAATGCTGTAAACTATAGCTGGAAATTTGATGACAATACAACATCAACGGAGCAAAATCCAGTAAAAACGTATTCCGTTTCACCCGGGGAAAACCCATATACCATTAGTTCCACAAATATTCTGAGTACAACTTTAACCGTTGAAAATGACAATGGCTGCGTCAGCTCTGTTACAAAATCAATGACCATTAAGAAACCAACAGCGCAGTTTAAAGTTGACACGGTGCAGGGCTGCAAGCCATTGACTGTTCATTTCACTGATATCAGCCAATCGGATCTGGAGATTACAAACCGGGAATGGATTTTTGGCGATGGGGAGATTGTCAACAGCAGCCAGGATGGTATTTCCCATGATTACACGCAGCCAGGTGAGTTTGATTCGAAACTGGTTATTACCAACGAAGAAGGGTGTACGGATACCTCATATGTTATTACTATAAATGTGGGCGAAGCTCTGGAACCGGATTTTCAGATTCTGCCAACTACGTTCTGTCAAAATGAAGAGCTGAAATTTTCGTATCCACCCCACCTGAATGAAAAAATTAATAAATGGCATTACAGAATTGGTAATACACCAGTTCCCCTTGACCCAGCGGGTAGCGATACTATCTGGAGGGCAAAGCTATCCGGTACGGGCCAGCTAAATGCCAAACTTGTTGTGAGCTATAATGGCTGCGTTTCTGAAACTGTTAAAGAAGATTATTTAATTGCCAACGGGCCCGTTGCAAAATTTCAAAAACAAATGGACTGCAGCCAGCCATTCGATTATGTATTTCATGGTGATCCGGATAACCATGTTGATTTCAAATGGAGTTTTGGTGATGGAACTACAAATACCACGGATATAACTGCAATGAAGAACTACAGCGCTGAAGGTGATTATCAGTTGGAATTTATTGCAATCAATGGGACATGCTCTGATACAGCGAGGGAGTTGATACATGTGCGTGAACCTGAAGCACTCATAATGGGAGATACGGCTTTGTGTGCCGGTGATTCAGTTATGTTTGATGGTTCCGGCTCCTACGAAACGGTAAACTATTGTTTTGAAAAGTATCTTTGGCAATTCAATGATAGCGCAAGACCTTTACGCACAAATAAAGATACAGTTTATCATGTTTTTAACAAGCCCGGTGAACATAACATTCAATTGATTACATATTATGATAATCAATGTTTTGATACCGCTCATTTTAAAGTATTTGCATATCAACCATTTGTGGGCTTCGAATCGGATATTACCGAAGGATGCGCACCCGTAACAATCAATTTTAAAGATACTTCGATGGTAAATGTGCATCCATTTGAAAAATGGCAAATTGATTATGGGGATGGTATCGATTCAAGTTATTTCTCCGGCACAAGTAATTTTTCACATACTTATTACAATGTTGGTTCTTATACAGTTTATTTCTCAGTAACTGATACATTTGGTTGCGAGGCGGGTGTCTCCAAACAAATAAATACGGCAAATCCATCTGCTGAATTCACACCATTAACTGACACAGAGACTTGCGCGGGAAACCCGGTTTTTTTCTCGCATTTCTATCGTGAAAGTGACAGTGTACGATGGAATTTTGGCGATGGCGCTCTTTCCGGGGATACCTCCGAAACTATTTCACATGAATATGCAGATGCAGGGGAGTTTCAGGTATCACTGATCGTATATCAATACGGTTGCACTGATACGTTTAAAACACAACCTGACCTCGTGAAAATTCAAAAGGCCAACGCCCATTTTTCTGTTAGTGATAGTTTTTATAATTGTTACCCGGAACTGGTAGAATTCACACACGATGGTATCCCGGAAAAAGACGTTGCTGCAGGGCTATGGGACTTTGGATTTAAAAACAGTACCTCGGAATATGCCAAAAACAGGGCATTTACATACCCCTTGCCGGGTGAATATACCATATCCTTAAATGTTGAAACCAGTTATGGTTGTGAGGACAACTATAGTCGTAAGGTCATGGTTACCGGTCCGAGAGGAAATTTTTCTATGAGCGCTGAAGCTGTATGTCAGGGGGATGAGGTTACGCTGACCCTTGAAGATACAGTCGATGTATATAGTTTTGAATGGGATCTGGGGGATGGTAATTTTGTTTCTGGTAATCCGGTAACCCATCGTTATTATGGAATGGGTAACAATATTCCTAAACTTATATTAAAAGGAGATTCAGGAAGATGCCTGCCACCTCCAATTGAGGATACATTATATGTTCATGAACTTCAAGCAGGATTTAATATTGAGAATCCGGCCTTATGTGAAAAACAGGACATCATTTTCAGTAATACGTCATTTGGTCAATCAAATAACGAATGGAGATTTAGCAATGGATTTACCGGTACTTCGGAAAACTTTGCTTCGGAATTCAATCCCGGGGATTATTCGGCGAAATTGATCGTTTCGAATAGCCAGGGATGCAGTGATACCCTCTATAAGTCATTTACCATACATCCTTTGCCCGCTATTTGGGTTATGCCTGATACATTTATTTGCAGAGGACAATCGGTTAAGATCCATGCGACTGGAGGTAACAGAATAAATTGGAACCCTGCAAACGATATTGAGAATCCCTCAGCATATGAGACAATGGCAACACCTTTGTTTACAACCTCATATCTCGCTGTTATAACAGACTCTGTAACGGGTTGCGAAAATCAGGAAAGTACATTGGTTACTGTTCAGCAGCCGCCAGATATTGATGTATCGCCCAAAGATACCAGCATAATCATTGGAGAGAATGTAACATTTCATATAGATTCATTAACCGGGTACTATTACCATTGGTCGCCCGAAAGCTTTTTTCCTTGTCCAAACTGCGCTACCGTACATGCTACTCCATTTGAAAGCACAACGATTACCTTACTTGTGAGTGATGACAAGGATTGTTTTAACATACCCGTGAATATTCCTGTTGAAGTGCGTGAGGAGTACTCGCTTGCCATGCCCAATTCGTTTACACCAAACGGAGATGGAGTTAATGATGTGGTTTACATCCGGGGCTGGGGTATAAAAAATCTAATTGAATTCCGTGTATTTAACCGGTGGGGGAATGAAGTGTTTTTCACCGATAACCTTACCGAAGGTTGGGATGGTACCTACAAAGGGAAGCTACAAAACATTGATAGCTATGCATACATTGTTCAGGTTGAAACATGGGAAGGCAACCTGGTAACGAAAAAAGGAACCATTACCTTGCTGAAATAGTTATTATTTAAATACAATTTCCTGGATATTCATTACTGAAATTTTGGCTTCCTCCAACTCATCGGTTAAGGGATTGATGGTTTGAAGCTGTAATTCGTTGAATTTTTCTTCTACTTCGTAACACGACATGTTTATATTTGCTTCGTCTAAAGTCACCCTTACACCGTTTTTTCTTGTTAAAATCAATGTTGCTTTTTCATTGCCACCAGTTGGTGTCGGGGCTTCTTTAAATCCCTGAAACTCAATCTTCGCAATTTTTGAATAGTCTTTTAGTTCGGTGAAAGATTCATTTAACTTACCTTTTGTAAGTATGTAATTGTCAAAATAAATACTTCCGCTGCAATCAAGCTGACCGAAATGTTTAACTTCTATTGTTTTACCATCTTTCATGAACACAGTAACCGGAACATCCTGCGCCTTTACTGAAAATAGATACGTTGAAAGTATGAACAAACTTATCAATACGGTTTTCATAACAAGGTATTTAATTTATACTGGCTTTCATTAATTTATCTAACGAGCAATGAAAATATTTATTTCATTCAATATGACTGCAAATTTATAAACTTTTTTTTATCAAGATATTTTTTAAGCGCTTATTGTGAATGTATTCCAAATATTTCGAGTATAAAAAAGTGATTTTTAAGTTTTTCAAGCAATATAAACCCCGTATTATAAGTGTTTTATGTCTGTGTATTTATTGCAAAAGTCAGTTAAGAATGCATCAAACCCAAATTCATATAACAAAACAGGCAAAGCAACTGACTGATTAATAGTACCTGTAAATTTAAGATTAATTTAATATTAAATAATTGTTAAATAATGATGGATTTCATATCTTTCCAAACTACGTTTCATTAAAACTATATGAAAATGAATGATGGAAATGATGAAAATCCTCAACCAAAGGAAACAGTAAATAGTAAAAGTCAAAAAGCGACTGAAGGAACTCAACAGTTAAAATCAATACCAAATCCTGCAAAGAAGCCACCTGGCAGACCTCGAAAAACCGGTGTAAGTCCCCGGGCAGGTACTGCACAACAAAAAACAAAAACAGGAACCGCGGCATCTCGAACAACGCGTACAAAAAACAATACATCTTCTCGTAAAAAAACAACAAATACAAGAGCCAAATCAACACGCTCAACACCAGGTAGAGCGCAAAAACCGGCAAGCCAGACAAAGATTCAGGATAATACTTCAAAAGTAGATGATCATTTTAAAACAACCAGTACATTAAAATCTGCTTTGAAGGATCTAAAGAAAAATCTCAAAGAAAAAAAGCAAAGAAGAAAAGAACTTAAAAAAAGCCTGCATGATTTTTCCAAAAAGCAGATGAAGTCGAAACGATTTAAAAAGCTTAAAAAGGAGTATAAACGCTTAAATCAGAGCTACAAAAAACAAAAAGTGAATTACACAGAGGCGAAAAATATCATTTCCAATTCTAATTTGACCAAAATCAAAGATGAAAATGCTGCCTGATACCGTTTTTTTAAAAGGTCAGTTGGTTTTCCATCAACGTATTTCACATTTTTGGAAATTGGAATTTATTTCGCAGGGATAATGAAAGAAGCATTTCAAGCATATCTGGCAGATAAAAACCGTTTATTTGAGAAGCATTTCAGGTCACTGAAACAGAAAATCACCGATGATGATGTTCATGAACTTCGGGTGTGTATCAAGAAGTTGAGAGCGGGCTATCACTTTCTTGAAACTCAAAAAATACTTAAATCAAGGGATGCACGGTATAAACATGAAATGCGTCATGTTTACAAAGCTTCCGGGAACTACCGTGACATGGGTGTTTACCTGGATGTTACCAGAAAGTTTGAAGATGTTTCAACCAGTGATTTTTCCTTTTTGAAAAATTACCTGGCTTCAACAAAGGAGAAATTGTCATTTCAGCTTGCAACAGCATTGAGCAATTTTGATTTTGATAATCACATTGATTTTTCCGGTAACCTGTTGATTAAAATTAATGGTTACAGCAGTAAGAAAATAGGGAGCGGACTGGAGAAACATCTCAAAAAACTTCGCAAACAAAGTGAGAAAATGCTTATCAGCAAGGAAACCCAGTGGCATGAACTTCGGAAAATTGTAAAGAACATCTATTATTTGTACCCGGTTACTGCTCAAAATAAGGATGATCATTTCATGGAGTTCATTAAAACAGTAACTGATAAATTAGGATACTGGCAGGATTGTCAGGCCTTTAGTAACTATTTGACGAGTTATGTCATTTACCACGAGGTTTTCGAATATGAAAACAGATTGCGAATCAACGATCTGGTTAATTGGTTAAAAATCCAGTCCAGGACACAATTGAAAGGACTAAAAAAAGGTCTGCGAAAGGAATTGGATAACATTCAAAAAATAGGAATCTCTAAAGATTAGCGCTGTAATTGGTTATGCCGGTTTTGGATATCGTTGGAATATTTTATTTATTGCACGGTGAAACCGATGTACTCCCTTAACCGGTTCTGAAAACATGTGAATGCATTCATTGGTAATCAGGTTTAGGTTATTCTCGTGTGCGATAGCAATACATTCAGGGGTTTCTGACATTTGTTGGATCCAAATATTTTGGATGCCTTTTTTTGCAGCTTTTTTAATAACTTCTTCTGTTTGGTTTTTCGGGGTAACGATAAATAAATGGTTTATTCCATCTGGTAAATCATCCACATCTTTGTAACATTTGTCATTTACAATAACATCAGCATTCGGGTTAATCGGATACGGGGTATAACCTTTCTTTTTTAAATCAAGAAAAATCTGGTGACCGAACTTTTTAGAATCTCTTGAAACACCTGCGATTGCAAGATTTTTTTCATTTAAAAAGTCCTTGATTTGGTTTAAAGTTGCCATTGTTTTTAAAAATTAAATTTTACCATGGGTTTGGTCTAAAAAGCCTTCAAACTGCTGATTTTTGTTGTTTTCACCCCT
>CAZAMT010000099.1:2567-13086 GCA_964486145.1 uncultured Bacteroidales bacterium | reverse complement strand
AAAAATATTTCAAGGGATTGTTATAAAACTCATGATTATGAAAACAATAAATTATAAAAGATTTGAGGATCTAGAAGATAAATACTTTGGAGAAAAAGGAACACCTGGGAGAGATGAGTATGAGTTTGATTTGAAAATGGAATTGATTGGAGAAAAAATTAAACAATTACGGATTCAAAATAACTTGACTCAATCGCAACTTGGAGAACTGGTTGGAGTAAAACGTTCGCAGATTTCAAAACTTGAACATGGAAATCATAGTGCATCTGTTTCTACAATTATGAAAGTTTTTCAAGCGATGAAAGCTAAAGTTAAATTACGGATTGAGACAGAAGATAACCTTGAATTCGCTTTTTAATAACCACCAGTTGCTAACCGTTAAATAACCTTTATAGTCAAAATAAAAACATATAAATATCCATATTGGTACATTTATTGAAATATTTGTAGTAGATAATTTAAAAAATCCTGATCATGAAACAGATAGCTATAATTATAATACAAATATTCTTTTTTAGTGTGGCATCAGCCAGCCAGGAAACAACCAATTCTTTGAATTTCAATAATGACTTGAAACAAGAAAAACCGGACAAAAAATCCGAGGTTGAAAAGAAATTCAAAAGAATGGAGCAAATCCTTGGAAATCGCGAATTTGTGCTTGAAGCAGATTACCTCAGCAACCAGTATGGAAGCCGGATTCCGGTAACATCAACGTTAAATTTTATCAAAGTCGATTCAACGGATGGCGTCATTCAAATTGGAAGCAATTCCGGAATGGGGTACAACGGTGTTGGAGGCGTAACAGCCGATGGAAATATTACCAAATACAATCTGGACATCAATGAAAAACGTAAAACCTTTTTCATTCAAATGACCATTATGACCAGCATTGGCACATACGATGTAAGCATGTCAGTGAGTCCTGACGGATATGCTAATGCAACATTATCCGGAATGCGAAGAGGCAGACTCAATTACTCAGGCAATGTTGTCCCATTGCAAGCTACAAGAACGTTTGAAGGAACAACATCTTATTAATCAAGTGATTGAACGAATGGGCAAAAGTGCTTAATAAAAATGTGGGACTTTTTTTATTAGACGATTTTTTTTAATTCATTAAGGATCTGACTGTGTGATTTTTATCGTCCGAATAGACCAGTTCAATTGCCTCATCCACTTTAAATTGCCCAATAATTTCTTTGGTCACTTCCTGGTCGCTTATTAACAAAACGGTTGATAAAACCTCAGCCTGCAGGGGTGAAGACGAACTCACAGAAACGGTTTTAGACCCTCTGACCGGAATTCCGGTTTTCGGGTTTATTACATGCCCCCATTCAGTTCCCTTTTTTATTGGAGTTACTCCTGAGGTTGAAACTGAATTATTCCGGACTTTAAATGTATATGCATTTTCTGTATGTACATATAAATTTCGAATACCCACACCCCAGTAGTCTCCAAAAGGATGCGTACCAACCGTAAGTACCGAACTGTCACCAAAACTAATAAATGCACTTTTAATGCTGTGATCCATCAGGATACTTTGAACATTTTCAAGTGCATACCCTTTCCCATAACCTCCCAGGTCAATTTCAATGAATTCATTCTTAAATCGTATTGTTTTATTCTGATCATCCAGCAGAATATTATCAGTTCCAAGGTTTGAAACCAACTTATCCAACTGTTTTTGTTCCTGCTCGTCAGATTTCCAGTAATCCATAAGTTTTCGCTGGGTAATATCAAAGTATCCATTGGTTTTCACAAAATAATCCTGGCAATTTTTTACAATATTAAATAACTCGGAATCCACGGCTACCGATTTTTTGAATGCATGTGTGTTCACATAGTATAGAAACCCGTTTTCATCAAAACGACTTAGTTTTTTTTCTAATCGCTTCACTTCCAGTCGAATCGACTGGAAAATCTCATCCCCCTCCTCATCATCCACATACGGCAACACAATATCCATTCGTGTACCCATAGAATAAAAGTTCGAATGAAAAACTTTGGTTCGGTTCATGGCAGTCATCATTGTAAATTTTATATTTTCGTAAAATGTAACAATTAATATTTAAAACCCTATGTCAAAACAAATAAATACTGCTTTTGCTTCATTTGGAATGTCCGGCCTTGTATTTCATGGTCCTTTACTTTCCATTCATAACGGATTTCATATCCATAAAATACTTGAACGTTCAAAAAACCTTTCTAAGTCAAGGTATCCTGAAGCTACCGTGGTTCGAAACTTTGATGATTTATTAACGGACGACATCGAGCTTGTCATAGTAAACACACCCGATCATACCCATTATGAATACACCAAAAAAGCACTGGAAGCCGGTAAACATGTTGTGGTTGAAAAACCATTTGTACAAAATACAGAGCTTGGTAAGGAATTAATTGATCTTGCAGATAAAAAAGGGTTGGTCCTTACAGTTTTTCAAAACCGTAGATGGGATGGTGACTTCATGACGGTAAGAAAGGTTATTGAATCGAAAATGCTTGGAAAACTTGTGGAATACGAGGCGCATTTCGATCGATACCGAAATTTTATTCAACCGGATACCTGGAAGGAAGACCCGGGCACAGGAACCGGCATTCTTTTTAATTTAGGGTCTCACATGATTGACCAGGCCGTTGTGCTTTTTGGTAAACCTGCATTTGTATCTGCTGATATAAGACACATGCGTCCAGGAAGTAAGGTTGACGACTATTACGATATCAATTTGTTTTACGATGATGTGAAAGTTAAGGTAAAAAGCAGTTACCTGGTGCGGGAAGAAGGACCAAGATACATTTTACATGGTACAGAAGGATCATTCCTCAAATGGGGCATCGATCCCCAGGAAGCAGCGCTGAAAAAGGGCGGTTTACCCACGGATGAAGGTTGGGGAGTTGAAGATGAGGAGGACTGGGGTGTTCTGAATACAGGTTTGGATGGTTTACATATGGAAGGCCGAATAGAAACATTAACGGGAGATTATTCCCGGTTTTATAAAAACGTTTATGAGACTATCTGCAATGGAGCCGAACTTGCTGTAAAACCGAAAGAATCACTGTTGGGTGTTGAAATAATTAACGCGGCATTTGAAAGCAATAAAGCAGGAAAAAGAATCCAAATCATGGGTATGTAAAAAATTGATTCAATGTTATTTAAATACAAATGAATCATTCATCAGCGGCAGATAAACAACAACATGGTTGCCCTGCGCGGTGATTCTCTTACATATCTGTTTTAACCAGGACTACCCAGTGGCTTTTATCCGGTGTCGCTAATCGAATTCCGGTGCCTGAAATTGCTATGGGGCTTGTCCACTCATTTGTCAATACATTTAACCATTGCACCGTGCCGTTTTCCAATTCTGCAAAAAGAGTAACCTCTCCTCCATCCGGAAAATAAACCACATATTCTCTGCCCGGTATGGCCCTGCAATAGGCTTCATGCTCCTCCCTTTCAGCAAGAAGCTCGTTGTGAGGATTTCCTTCAAAAAAAATCATTTTGTCGCTTACTTCCCTCATCGATTGTATTACGGCCTGCGCGTTTTCATTTAGTCCCTGACCGGATGTCGGCCGATGAAAACGGGTGCTTGAACATCCCATGAACACATTTTGTATAAACGATTCAATGGCATTTCGGGTTGTTTTGTGCCTTCCACCATCGTTGCCATAAACCTTGATATTAGTTACCGGACGCAGCGCATCGATTTGCTTTAATCGCTCCAGTTGTTTCAGGCCATTATTCCAGTGTTCCTGACCGGTAATATGGTTGTTTTGCGAAATATCCACAAAATCATATATTTCCGGATTATCAAACGTTTCATTATGAAACGGATGTGACAATTCCCATGGATCCCACATTTCAGTGCAATATACTGTTTTTCCCTGCTCCAAAGCTTTCCTTTTAATGTATGTTGCCCAGAATTTACCCCAGTCAGAAGTAACCGAAGTTTCATTGTCCATGCAATACAGAACATTTCCGTATTGGAGCGAATATGACAGCAATTTATCTACAAACATTTGCTGATAATGTAAAACCCGCGCCAAAGCCATTTGCGAAGGCACACTGCGAAAAAAGTTATTTTGTGTATAGATCGGATGCGTCGGTACTTCTGTTGATAATTTGCTTCTTTCCAGATTGATATTCACATTGTTCTTCGGATTAAACGGATTGACAGTCCAGTTTTCACGGTAGAAATCAAATGTAGCCCATACCTCAATCTGAACAATGATGTCGCGTTTTGCAGTTTCCTTTAATAAATTTTCAAAACGTAGCCAATACGTTTCATTCCAGGTATTTAAATCATATTTTCCTTCATCATTTTGTCTGAACGCCCATGCGTTGCCTTCATCCCTGCTTGACATGGTATTTCTGACGTAATTGCCTCCAACCGATGATAACAGATCTAAATGCTCTTCCAGGTTATCAATTTGAAAGAGATTATCTTCCACTGTGCCACCAAGCAGGAGAACCGGTTCTCCACCATACTCCCAATATTGCGGGTATTTAGCACTGGGTTTAATCACTTTGTTTTGTCCGTTTGAAAAATGAAATGAACAAATAAAAATTGAAGTAGTAATTATGAATGTTCTGAACATCATTTGAAATAAAATTTTGGGATTATTGATTTCCGTTAGATAAATATCCTTCAATGAAAAGATCGATTTTGTAAACACTGTTTCGGGCAGTAACAAACAAAGTTTTATTTTCCGGCCCACCCCAGGTGCAGTTTGCCGGTACTTCCGGGAATTCAATCGTTCCCAAATGTTTTCCTTCAGGAGAAAAAACCCATACTCCCTCATATTCAGTGCAATACACGTTACCCTTTACATCCACTTTCAGACCGTCCGGACCTCCCCTGCCTTTTGGGTTTTCAATGTGATGGAGGACTATTCCTTCACCAATTGTTCCATCTTCCTTCACCGGAAATTTTTTCCAGTATTTATCTTCCGGATCCGAATTGGCAACATATAAATATTTTTCATCCGGAGACAATGCTATTCCGTTAGGACGGGTAAAAGTGGAGTCAAGCAATGTTAAATTTCCATCATCATAATGATAAATGCCGTTAAATGGCAGTTCTTTTTGGTCACTTTCATCTCCGCCAATTCCATAGGGTGGGTCGGTAAAATAAAATGAACCATCAGATTTGAAAACAACATCATTCGGACTGTTGAGTTTTTTACCCTTGTATTTGGCAACAATGGTCGTTCGTTTGCCATCAACGAGTCTGGAAACTCTCCTCCCGCTATGCTCACATAAGATCAGATTACCGGATGAAGGTTCGAAAGTCAGACCATTCGAATTACCACTTGGTTCAAGAAACACTGACAACTCTGTATCAACAAGTTTATATACGGTATTTGCAGGAATATCGCTAAAAAGCAAATAACCATCAGATGACCAGACAGGGCCTTCGGTAAATCTCAGATCACCAACCAACTTTTCGATTTCTGCATTTGAAGGTATGATATTTTCAATACCTTGTGCCGCTAATTTTACAAATGAAGGCATGGATGTTTGGGAACATGCTGGAAAAACAACAAATAAAAAAAGCAAAAATAACGCGTAGAAGTGGTTAATACCTTTTACCGGTAATAGTAAATGCTGAAGATTTTTAATCATTTTTTTCAAAATTATATTTAAAATGTGGTGATTCTGTTCGGGCAATGTTCATAATTGAATCCATCATAACCACAATACCCGGGTTCTTTGCAGCCACATTGTTATTCTCAGATAAATCATTTTGCAGGTTATATAATTCAATCGGTGCATCCGGATCTTCACTCATGGATAAACGTACTCCTTTCCATTTATCTTTACGAACAGCCTGCTTACCACCCTGTTCAAAAAACTCCCAGTAAAGGAACTCATGCTTTTCCTGCTCCCTGTCCAACAGCACAGGCAGATATGATATCCCATCCACATCCTGCGGTACTGCCATTCCGGCAACGTCGCATGCGGTTGGCAGGAAATCCCAAAATGCAGAAATATGATCAGTAACACTGCCGGGTTTAATCCTTCCCGGCCACCAGGCAATCATCGGCACACGTATTCCTCCTTCATACAAATCACGCTTTATACCTTTCAACGGTCCATTACTGTTGAAAAAGTCCGGATCGTTCATCCCTTCGGCGTGCGGTCCATTATCACTGGTAAACAGCATGAATGTGTTTTCAGCAATGCCCAGCTCCTCAAGCTTTTGTTTAATTTTTCCTATATCAGCATCCATTCTGGAAATCATTGCTGCAAGCCCTTTTTGAGGTTCGGGCCACTCTTTGTCTGCATACTTTCCATAATCCGGAACCTCCATGCCATGTTCATCAATCAGCCAGTGCTCATTGTTCGCATGGGGTATTGTATAAGCAAGATAGAGGAAAAATGATGTGTCTTTGGATTCTTCAATGAAATGAAATGCTTCCCTGGTAAAAAGATCATGTGAATATTCTTCCTGGATTGTAGAAGCGGTCCCGATTCCTTTTGAATAGCCTTTATCTGCAACCACAACCTCGTTATCAAGCATAACCTTTTCGCCATTTCTCCAGAGATAATCCGGATAAAAATTATGCGCCCGGATTTGGTTCAGGTAACCAAAAAAATGATCAAATCCCTGATTGTTTGGGGCACCTGTCGAACCAGCTTCTCCTAACCCCCATTTTCCAATATGTCCGGTACGGTAGCCTGCATCTTTAAGTAATTTACCAACGGTTATACTGTTTTCCTGAAGGGGAACACTGGCGTTACCTCTGATCAAAGCATGACCGGTATGTAATCCCGTTATCAAACAACACCTGGAAGGCGCACATACGGTGCTGCCTGCATAATGCTGGGTAAAACGCATGCCTTCATTTGCGAGTTGGTCAAGGTTTGGAGTTTCAATTTGTTGTTGTCCGTAACAACCAATATCCCCATATCCCAGATCATCAGCAAGAATAAATATGATGTTGGGTGGTTTTTCAGTTTGAGTGGTGCACGAAAATAAAAAGAACAGAATAATATATGTCAAAGAGGTAAGGTTTTTCATGATTGTTGTTATTTTAAAATTAATGAACTAGTATAATTTCCAGGCAGCATCATATGTTCTGGCTTCATCCGCCAATTTCAGCATTTCTTCAAGAATTTCCTGATTTTCCGTTGCAACGTTTCTTGTTTCTCCCGGATCTTCACGCAGATTGTATAGTTCTGTGCGAGTATCCGCACCATTGGAAAGATTTAACCTGACGATCTTCCAATCCCCTTTTCGCAAAGCCTGTTTGCCTCCCTGCGAAGGAAATTCCCAATAAAGATATTCATGTTGGTTTTGTTCATCTCCCAAAAGTGCCGGAAGGTAGGAAATACCATCAACAGCTTTTGGAACCTCCACTCCGGCAACCTCACACGCTGTTGGTAAAAAATCCCAGGAAGCCGATATATGGTTCGACACTTTATTTGATGCTATGTAGTTTGTCCACCTTGCAACCAGAGGAACCCTGATACCACCCTCGTATAAATCTCTTTTACCACCGCGCAAATGCGCGTTGCTATTGAAAAACGCAGTATGGCCATGTGTTTCTTCCTGCATTGGCCCGTTATCACTCGTGAAAATAATAAGGGTATGTTCATCTAACCCTAAACTGTCAATGGTATTTACAAGTGCACCAATGTCTTTATCCATACGGGTAATCATGGCAGCATACCCCATGGTGTCTGAAGCCCAGTCTTCAACAGCATACATGCCGTAATCAGGCACCTCCTGCTTTTTACCCGGAAGCGCTTCACCGTTGTTATGCGGGATGGTATAAGCCAGATACAGGTAAAACGGTTCCTCCTTGTTACGCTCGATAAATGCAAGCGCCTCATTTGTAAATAAATCATGCGAATAATCAACCTTTTTGGTTGAATAGCTTCCCAGACCATCATGCCAGGCAGTTGAATCCAAATATTTAACTTCATTGGCAAGGTAAACTTTTTCATTGTTTCTCCACAGGTATTCAGGATAATAATTGTGAGCCAATACCTGGTCAACGTAGCCATAGAAAAAATCAAATCCCTGGTCCAGTGGAAAACCGCTTGTGGTTTCAACTCCCAATCCCCATTTTCCGATAAGACCGGTGGTGTAACCTGCTTTTTTAAGCAGTTCAGCAACAGTAATTGCAGTATCTGAAATCGGTGTTTGTCCATAAGGTTCCACCTGGCCGTTGCCCCTAACCTCAGCATGCCCCGTGTGTAAACCGGTCATTAAAACACCCCTTGAAGGAGCACAAACAGTGCTTCCAGAATAATGTTGCGTGAACCGTATCCCTTCAGCAGCAAGTTGGTCAATATTGGGCGTACGAATTATCTCCTGGCCATAACAGCCTACATCGCCATAACCCAAATCATCGGCCATAACATAAACAATGTTCGGTTTTCGCGTTTCTCCAACGTTTTCAAATTTATTTTGACATGACACGCAAAATATAATCGAAATAAATAACAAAAATTTTAATCTATTCATCATGGTATTGTAGAATTTATAAGATATTTGATTGGAATGTAATATGTATGACTGAACTTTAATAATCAACAAATTTCTTAAATTCGCTTTGATAATTATTTTAATATTACAATATTATGACAAAATTTATTAACATATCTTTCTTTTCCCTCTTAATTTTGTCCACAACAATTTTTACCAGAGCACAGGATACTTCATTTGTTTACAAAACCACGCCAACACGCGATCTGAAAATAAATATTTATTATCCTGAAAATCAAAAGCCTGACAAAGCAAAACCAGGCATCGTGTTTTTCTTTGGTGGTGGTTGGGTTGGCGGCAATCCATCCCATTTCCATAATCAATGTGATTATTTATCAAAGCGTGGCATAATTGCAATGACAGCCGACTACAGAATAAAATCAAAAGATAACACATCTCCGGTAGCAAGTATGATGGATGCCAAATCGGCTATGCGCTGGATTAGAAAGCATGCAGAAATGCTGGGTGTTGATCCTGAGCAACTAACTGCTTCCGGTGGATCGGCAGGGGGCCATCTGGCCGCAGTAACGGCCATTATCAATGATTTTAATGACCCGGATGATGATCAATCCATATCTCCCGTGCCAAATGCATTGATATTGTTTAATCCCGTTATTGATGTATCAAAAAAAGGTTACGGTGCCGAAAAGTTGGGAGTCGACAGCATAAAAGCTTCTCCTGTACATCACGTCACTGGAAACCTTCCACCCACCATCATCTTTCACGGAACAAATGACAAGGTCGTTCCATATGAAAATATCATACGGTTCGATAGTTTGATGGAAATCAACGGGAATGAATGCGAACTTGTACCTTTCCATTTCAAGGGGCATGGCTTTTTCAATCCCGGACGGAACGACAATGTTGATTATCTTGAAACATTATATCTTACCGATAAATTCCTTGTAAAGCATGGGTTCCTGTGTGGTGAACCAACTGTTTTTATTAAACATCCGGATAATGAGATTTTTGCCAGTCCGCTTATGGCAGGTGAACCTACCGAAAACAGCATTGTACTGCAAGCAAGGCTGGTGCATAATCCCAACATGGTGAAAAATGATGTTGAAGGAATACATGGATACGGTTATTTTGAGATTTCAGATAATCCTGCATTCTTTAATTCCAGAAAATCAGAAATTTTAGTGTCAGTACCTGAAAATGATTTTATTATTAAAAAAGAATTTACAGGGTTAATGCCAGCATCAACTTACTATTACCGAATATTTTACGGAAAAAGCAAGAGTGCTTTCCTTCCCGGAAATGCGGGTACATTCAGTACTTTGAAAGGGTTAAATTCAGTTGATTCACTATCCTTCGTAATGGTAACAGGTTCTCATTATCAACGATTTTACTGGAATTGGGGAACACAAAAAGCCGATCGTGGCACAAAATCTTCTGATATGGTTTTAAACCTGGGGTTCCCGGGGCACAAGGCAATAAGAGCATTGAAGCCTGATTTTTACATAGGCAACGGTGATAACGTATATTACGACCATGTGAAAGGAAACAGTGGAAGGGCGGATTCATTGTTTGAGATGCGTGCATGTTGGCATCGTCAGTTCAGCCATCCGCGGTTTCAGCAATTATTGTCAGAAACTCCGGTTTACTGGATGAAAGACGATCATGACTACCGATTTGATGACGCTGATACTACTTCTTCGGAGCGGTTTGGTCACTTACCATCTCATCCATTGGGAGTACAAACGTTTTTGGAGCAGTTACCTGTAGTTCACCCAACATACAGAACATACCGCATCAACAAAAACCTCCAAATCTGGATGCTCGAAGGCAGGGATTACCGTTCCCCAAATAATTTACCTGATAATAAAAACAAAAGTATCTGGGGAGCAGAGCAAAAAAAGTGGTTGAAAAAAACCTTGCTCGAAAGCGAAGCTGTATTTAAACTTGTCATCAGTCCTACACCGATGATTGGCCCTGATGACAAATGGAAAACCGACAACCATACAAATATTGGAGGGTTCAGAACAGAAAGAGAAGAATTCTTTCAGTGGATAGCCAACAATGAC
>CAZAMT010000099.1:0-2467 GCA_964486145.1 uncultured Bacteroidales bacterium | reverse complement strand
CCAACAATGACGTTAACATTTTATGATGAAATTGGAAATAAATTGCATAAAGTAACTATGTTAAGGTAAGTTCTTGTCTGCTAAAGAGGTTTTCAATATATTTGATGCATTATAAACTTTAAAACGCATGATGAAAAAATACTTGCAAAAAACCTACACGTTAAGGTTCATTTTAATTTTCCTGGTCTTAGTTACGATAAGTGCATGCCAGGATGGTAAAGAACAAAAAATGAAAACTACAGAAAGACCTGAAACATTTGATTATCCTTTTTGGAATCACAATCTTTCCATGGATGAACGAATTGAAGATTTGGTATCACGGTTAACCCTTGAAGAAAAAGTATCCCAGATGCTTTATAACAGTCCGGCAATCGAGCGCCTTGGAATACCCGAATACAACTGGTGGAATGAATGTTTGCACGGTGTTGCCCGAAATGGTCGAGCAACTGTATTCCCTCAGGCCATTGCGCTGGGTGCAACTTTTGATGATGAATTGTTGTACCGCGTAGCAACTGCAATTTCCGATGAAGCAAGAGCTAAGTTTAATGAATCCGTAAGTATCGGAAACAGGGGGAGATACGCCGGACTAACATTCTGGTCACCCAATGTTAACATTTTCCGTGACCCGAGGTGGGGCCGCGGACAGGAAACATACGGTGAAGATCCTTACCTGACAAGCAGGCTGGGTGTGGCATTTGTTAAAGGACTGCAGGGCGATCATCCCCGCTACCTGAAAGCTGCAGCATGTGCAAAACACTATGTGGTGCATAGCGGACCGGAAGCGCTGCGCCATGAATTTGATGCCGTTCCACCAAAAAAAGATTTTACTGAAACATACATGCCGGCATTTAAAGCACTGGTGCAGGAGGCCAATGTTGAAGCGGTAATGGGTGCCTATAACCGCACCTTTGGAGAACCTTGTTGCGGATCACCTTACCTGTTACAGGATATTCTCCGTGAACAATGGGGGTTTGAAGGTCATATTCTGTCGGACTGCTGGGCGTTACGCGATTTTCATGAAGCACACCTGGTAACCGATGGACCCGTTGAATCTGCAGCGCTGGCAATCAACAGCGGAATCAACCTGAATTGCGGTGATATTTTTCCTTACCTCACCGATGCTGTTGAACAGGGATTGGTTACTGAGGCAACAATTGATACCCGGTTGAAAAGGTTGTTACGGTCACGTTTTAAACTGGGTCTGTTTGATCCTCCTGAAATGAACCCTTACAATGAAGTTGATAGCGATGTAATTAACAAAGATGAACACCGGAAAATGGCCAGAGAAGCTGCCGAAAAATCGATTGTCCTTTTAAAAAATGAAAATGTACTTCCCATTAAAAAAGATTTGAAATATATCTACATCGTCGGGCACCATGCAGCAAGTAACGAGGTACTGCTTGGTAATTATTTTGGTTCATCAGCAGATATGAAATCGTTCCTGGAAGGTATTACAGGTGAAGTACATCCCGGAACAAGCATCCAGTATAAACATGCCACGTTAATCGACAGGGAAAATCCAAACCCGATTGACTGGTCGACCGGAGAAGCACATGACGCAGATGTTATATTTGCATTCATGGGGATCAGTGGTTTACTTGAAGGGGAGGAAGGAGAGGCTATCGCTTCCGAACACAAAGGAGACAGACCCGATATCCGTTTGCCTGAAGCACAGGTGAAATACATTAAAAAACTAAGGAATGCGGGTGACAAGCCCATTGTTTTGGTATTAACCGGTGGAAGCCCCATTGATATCAGTGAAATTGAAGCGGATGTTGATGCCATCCTATTCGCCTGGTATCCTGGTGAAGAAGGAGGCTCTGCCCTTGCAAATATTGTTTTTGGTGATGTAAATCCTTCCGGACGATTACCCATCACCTTTCCAAAAAATGTTGAAAATCTGCCGCCATATGAGGATTACTCAATGGAAGGAAGAACGTATAAGTATATGGAAGAAGATCCTTTATATCCCTTCGGATACGGCCTAAGCTATGCGTCCTTTGAATATGAAAACCTGGAATTGGGTTCAAAAGAAATTGCACAAGGTGATTCCCTTACTGTTTCGGTCAATGTTAAAAACACAGGAGAGATGAAAGGAGAAGAGGTAGTTCAGCTATACCTGACGGATGTAGAATCATCTTCAAGAACCCCGCAATATTCATTGAGAGGATTTAAGCGCGTCCTTCTAAATGCAGGCGCTTCGCAAACCGTTCAGTTTACTTTAAAGCCACAATATTTTATGCATGTTACCGAAACAGGCGAAGAAATATTTGAACCGGGAAAATTCCGAATTACCATTTGCGGCAGTGCACCTGTTGACAGAAGTTTTGAACTGGGCATAACACCCGCAGTCTCCGGGGAAGTAGTGTTGAAATAAACTTAATTCATGAAAATCGATGAAATTTTAAAATATGTATTTTAAACGCAATTTGGATTAAAACCCAAATGATGTATTGAAACACATTAC
>CAZAMT010000098.1:0-13153 GCA_964486145.1 uncultured Bacteroidales bacterium | reverse complement strand
AGGTGAAACGTTTACAATTTGTTAGTCGTGAGCGAGAATCGCTCAATTTGGGTATGAACAAAATTCACAGCGATCTTTTGCATTGGTGGTTTAAAAGCAATGTGCTGAATTGTTCTAAAGTGTGATGGAATGTGATGGAATGTTCTTTAAAATTTATAAATTGCAATAAATAATGTAGCGTGCGTAACAACAGTTTTGTACCCATTTATCAGCAATTAACGGATTATTACCGTGATAGAATTCTGAAGCAGGATATGCCACCTGAATCCCGCATGGATTCTATTACAAAGATGATGAATCGTCATGAGATATCGCGGGAAACTGCCAAACTGGTGCTGAAAAAGCTGGTGGAGTCAGGACTCGTTGAATCGCGTGTAGGCAAAGGTTCGTTTGTTACACCACGGGTTGAATTAAAAAAGGAATGGGGTATCGTCATACCATTTTATTCGTCAAATCTGGAAACGCTCATTGAATTTCTAAATAACGAGGCGGAACAAAAGGGAAGAAAAATCAATTGCTTTCTGAACTACAATGATCCTGAAGAAGAAATCAAACTGGTTGGCAGCATGATCAGGAAGGGTTATGAAGCGGTGATTGTTGTACCCAATTTCGATGAATCCCGTACTTCCCAATTCTATCGAAACCTTAAATCCGGTAATTCAAGAATTATCCTGGCTGACAATACCATGGCCGGATCTTACTTTAATTATGTTATCCAGAGTTATGACCTGGGAGTAAAAAGGGCCTACGACTACCTTGCCGGTAAAACCAGTAAAAACCTTTTACTCGTGAAAAACGAATCCTGGAAACGAACCAATCTTTTATTCCAGTTGATGGAACATACACTAAAATTGCTTATTAATGAAAAACGATCTGCCGTGAAACTAATGGTCATTCCTGACCTTTCCGGGTTTGACAAATCGTTCATCGTGAAAAATAACATCGGAGGTATTCTTACTTGTTCGGACATTGACAGTGTCAGGATTGTAGGAAGATTAAAATCATGGGAGATTGAAATACCGCGCGAAGTATCGGTTGTATCCTACGGTAACACAGAGTTAACCGGTTTTTTCAGTCCTCCTGTAACAGCAATCGACTGCGGTTATAAAGAAATGGCAAGGGTGGCAGCATCACTTATTTTTGATAAAAAAAGGAGTAAACATTCCGTGCAACATGTGATTCAACCGAAACTCATAGCACGTGAAACTTAATAATGCTAAATCATAAATTAACAAAAAGTATAACAAATGGAAGACTTATTTAATAAAATTGCACATTGCGTAGAATTTGGTAAAATCAACAAAACATCACCTTATCCTCCTGACATGAAGGGACAGGATGGTGCAGATGAACTCGCCAAACAAGCCCTTGATCAGGGTGCAAAACCAAAAGACATTTTGCAAAAAGCATTGATCATAGGTATGGAAAAGGTTGGTGTAAAATTCCGCGAAAACAAAGTGTTCGTTCCCCAGGTGTTGATGTCAGCAAAAGCAATGAGCGCTGCCATGGGACACCTGAAACCGTATTTTACCAGTGGTGAGGTTGAACGCAAAGGTATTTTTATTATAGGTACTGTGCAGGGTGATCTCCATGACATCGGTAAAAACCTTGTATCCATGATGGTAGAAGGAAATGGTTACGAAGTAATTGACCTCGGTGTGGATGTTAGCGCTGATAAATTTCTGGATGAGGCTGAAAAACATCCGAATGCGGTGATTGGTCTGTCAGCACTTCTTACAACAACAATGGTTAACATGGAACAAATCGTAAAAACCATTAAAGACAAAGATCCTGCAAGAAAAATATGCATTGGAGGAGCTCCCATCACGCAGGAATATTGCAACAAGATAAGTGCAGATTTGTACAGTCCTGACCCCCAGGGTGTCGTTGAATACCTGAATACATTAGCATCCTAAGTTCTATGAAAGGTATAAATTTAATCAAACGAACTTTTCAACTGGATTATGTTGAACGTATACCCTGGGTACCCTTTGTCGGATGTCATGCAGGGAAACTTTTAAATCTGAATGCGAAGGAATACCTCACCTCTGCCGATCACCTTGTAGAAGGCGTCTCCAAAGCAATTGAGATTTACAAGCCGGATGGCATTCCCGTTGTATTCGACCTGCAAATTGAAGCCGAAGTTCTGGGTTGCCGGCTACATTGGTCTGAACAAAATCCGCCTGCAGTGATATCTCATCCTTTAATGAACGAACAGACCCTAAACAACCTGAAAGTTCCATGTCGTTGCCAGGGAAGAATTCCAATGATTATGGATGCAACGCGCCGGTTACGTGAAAACCACCCGGATATTGCCCTCTATGGCCTGATTACCGGCCCTTTTACTTTGGCTCTTCACCTGATGGGTACTGACATTTTCATGAAATTATTTGAGGATCCGGAATCCGTTCAGGAATTAATGAATTTCACAACGTCAACCGCTAAAATGATGGCAGAGAATTATATAGAAGCCGGATGCGATGTTATCGCAATGGTTGACCCTATGACAAGCCAGATTGATCCCGAAATCTTCGAGCAATTTGTTTCGCCCTTTGCAACGGAAATTTTTAGTTTTATCAGGGATAATTCTTCCCTCAGTTCATTTTTTGTTTGCGGCAATGCAAAACAAAACATTGAAGTCATGTGTAAATGCAGACCTGATAATATTTCGATTGACGAAAACATTCCCCTGGATTATGTGAAAGAAACAGCATTGTCTCATAACATTAGTTTTGGAGGGAATATGAAACTTACCACTGTTTTGTTGCTGGGATCAGAAGAGGATGCTAAAAGGGAAGCCCTTGAATGCATGGATACCGGTGGTAAAAAAGGTTTTATTCTTTCACCGGGTTGCGACCTCGCCATGGAAACACCCGTTGAAAACCTGAAAGCTGTTGCAGAAATTGTGTACGATGAATGGATGCAGGGAGAATTACGTGCTTCAGCAGCAACTGTTCATGAAATTGAAAAACTGGATCTTACGAACCACTGGAAAACGGATAAAGTGGTGGTTGATGTTATAACCCTCGATTCATCGAGTTGTGCACCCTGCCAGTACATGGTAAATGCAGTAGAAAGAGCTGCCAAACCATTTGGTGACAAAATAATTTTCAAAGAACACCGCATTAAGGAAAAACAAGGCGTGCAAATGATGATGAGCCTCGGGGTAAAAAACCTTCCAACCATTGTCATTGACGGTAATGTTGAATTCATTTCGCAAATACCTCCTGTGAAGAGGATTGAGGAAAAAATGATGGAGTATATGAAATTGAAAACGTGATATGGTTCCGTTTTATTTGATAACAGGATTTCTTGGAAGCGGAAAAACAACACTCCTGAAAAATATCCTTGCAGCGTATGCTAACAGGAAAAAAATTGCCATTATTCAGAATGAGTTTGCTCCTTCCGGTGCTGATGGCAAAGAACTCCAATTCACCGGTCATGCTTTCAAACTGGTTGAAATAAATAATGGCTCGGTATTTTGCGTATGTATGCTTAACAATTTCATTCAAACCCTGCAGCAGGTCGTTCAGTCATATAAACCTGATTTATTGTTCTTGGAGGCATCAGGGCTGGCTGACCCCGTAAATATCATTGAATTATTGCAATCAGATGAAGTAAAAAACAACATCGTACTTTCAAAAATTATTACCCTGGTTGATGCTCCAAATTTCACCCGGGGCATGCGTTCATTGACGCGTTTTAAACATCAGATAATGATTGCCGATATGGTGATTGTAAACAAAACAGACCATTTTGATGCATCTACAAATACCATTCATGAGGAAATAAGTAAACTGAATCCTTTTTGCGAAATTATTGATTCTGCTTACTGCAACGTTCCATTGACCAACCTTGTGGATGAAAAATCATCTTATCACCAGGCGGCAGACAGGTTCATTGGAAAACCATCGGGAGGCCGACCTGACTTCAACGCCTGTGTTTTAAGGATTCACGGACAGATGACACATGATGGATTAAAATTGTTTATATTTGAATTACAGAAAACCTGCCCAAGAATAAAAGGTTTTGTCCGCCTGGCAGGGGAAAAGGTATTTGGTGTGCAATCCGTATTTGCTCATTTTGAAATAAAGGAAATAAGTGATTACCAGGGACCAAATGAAATTATAGGCTTTGGGAAGAACCTGACAGTAAAAATATTACGTGATACATTTAAAAAATATTCAATTGAATGACCTGAAAACATATGACATTGACCCAACCGAAATTCATATCACAAGGGAGATGATTGCCAGGCTTATCGGAACCGATCCTGATAATATTCCTGAGCCTTACGATGAAATCATTGATACAGAACTGGAAAAAATAAAGAACTACAATGATATTCGCGGAGGTTACAGGATCATCAGTGATATTGAGCTAAATAAAAATGGAAACAGTATTGTGGTCGAAAACAAGCAGTTTATGCTTGGCCGACAGGTGTTTATGTATGTAAAAAACGCTGAAATGATGATCTTTTTTGTTTGCACAGCAGGGGAAAGTGTTGGCAAACGTTCAAAAGATTTAATGGCTGAAGGTTTTATGCTTGAAGGATATGTCACCGATGTTGTAGGATCAACCCTTGTGGAAAAAGCAATGGATCAAATTCATCAAAAAATAACAGAAGAAATGAATAACCGTAACCTATTCGTAACCAACCGTTACAGCCCTGGTTATTGTGAGTGGAATGTAAATGATCAACATAAATTGTTTGAGTTATTTCCTGATAGCTTTTGCGGAGTTCGTTTATCTGAAAATGCCATGATGCATCCTGTTAAATCCATCAGTGGCATCATCGGGATAGGTAAAAATGTAAATTTTAACAAGTATGTTTGCGAATCATGTACCAGTGTTAACTGTCTTTACCGAAATACCAGGCATACCGTTTGAAACTGAATAATTCATGACACAACTTACCGTATATCAATCGAACAGAAAATCAACACATGCCGTTGAAAAAGGAACTTCACTGCTACGGGCTTTGCAGCTCCACGGATTTGAAGTATATTCTCCATGTGGAGGTAATGGTACCTGCGGCAAATGCAAGGTATATGTAAAAGGCGAAGGCTTTGTTTCTTCGTGTTTATTTGTAATCGACAGAAAACTTGAAATTGTTTTACCCGACCCGGTTGAAAGCACGATTTTAACTTCCCAGTACAAAAACACCATTGTTCTTCCGTTTGATCCAGGTCCAACAGTAGCTTTATCTGCATATCCCATGGGAGTAGCAGTTGATATTGGAACCACTACCCTTGTTTTTTACCTGGTTAACCTGATAACTGGTTCTTTGATTGAAACCCGGTCAACAATGAACCCGCAGTCAAAATACGGAGCCGATGTCATTTCCAGGATCAATTACTGTATTCAAAATAAAGACGGCCAACAACGAATGCAGACTGAAATAATACAGGTCATGAATGTTCAGTTCGAACATTTTGCCCTGGCATTGGGAATCGACACCAACGATATTGTAAAAGTTTCAGTCACAGGAAATACCACCATGCTGCATCTTTTCTGGGGTGAAAATCCTTCATCACTGGCATTTGTGCCTTTTAAACCGGTGTTCGTCGATGAAAAAACAGGTTCAGGTCGGCAGTTGGGTTTCAATTGTCACCCGGAAGCTGAGATAAAGTCACTTCCGTCCGTTGCTGCCTATATCGGGGCTGATTTGGTTGCAGGAATTGCTTCCCTGGCACCCGATGATAAAATTAAAAACTACTTGTTTGTAGATGTGGGCACCAATGGTGAAATGGCTCTAATAACAGATGAAAGTGTGTATTGTTGTGCTACTGCTGCCGGTCCGGCTTTCGAGGGAGCAAATATTTCTCACGGGATGCCGGCTGTGGAAGGAGCCATTTCTGCTTTCAACAGCGAGGGCATCAATACAATTGCCAATGCACAACCTGCGGGTATTTGCGGTTCAGGACTGATCGATGTTGCTGCATACCTCGTTAACTCCCGCCAGATAGAAAAAGATGGTACAATGGAGGAAGATTTCCGGGTTGCAGAAAATATATCCAGTGACAAGCCAATCATGCTTACACAGCAAGACGTGCGGGAATTGCAACTGGCAAAAAGTGCCATTGCATCTGGTTTAAAAATTATGTTGAAACATTCAGGGAAAACGTGGAATGACATTGACGCCCTGTATCTTGCAGGAGGCTTTGGAAACTATATCCGCGTAGAAAGCGCCATAGCCATTGGTTTGTTACCAATTGAGCTATCAGGTAAAATCGTACCGGTGGGAAATGCATCCGGAACAGGTGCGATGCTCGACCTGAAAACCACCGGTTTTGCCGAACGAACCAGGCAATTCATTCAAAAAGCAAAGTATATCGAACTGTCAGAAGATGAGGATTTTGTAATGGAATTTGCGATGAATATGGAATTTCCCAGTCCAGAAGATGAATCATCCTGCCTCAATAATCATCGATGATTTAAAAATGAAAGATTTTCATGCCTTGCACAACAGATCCATTCTTTCAGTTACAGATTTCTTTTTCTAAGCAACAGCATACTTAAATAAAGAAAAATCAAAGTATAAATAATTCCGAATACAAGCAATTGAGCATCCGGCAATTTATTTGTTAACATCTCCATATCCCTGGCATCGATATCTTCAATACTTGCACCTGTTACGGTTACCATTTCAATAAAATCAGGAGCCAGATTTGACAACACTTTCGAGGGAAAATACTGTCGTATGGAAGGATCAAACAATACCCGGATCAGGGGTTCAATGGCAACACGATATAACAAATACATTACGATGGACAATGCAGTATTACGAAAAACGGCAGCAATAAACACGGCAAGTGCCATAAATCCAAAGGTTTGCACAAACAAATATATTATTTTCATTAGATCCGTGAAAATTGCATCCGTTGTAACTGATGTGGAAAAAATAAATCCCATCACCAAAGAAATCAAAACCACTACAACCACAACGTAAACACTTAATGACAGCATAATAAGTAGTTTACCTCCGAATAATTCTTTCCGGGATAGCCCGTCAATTACATGTTGACGAAATGTTCGGAATGTAAATTCATTCCCAACAAGAATAATAATATATACGGTAAGAAGAAGATTTAGCCATTTGGCCGCGAAAGTGGTTGATGTCCAAATCCCCGGAAATTTATAAAGCCTGCGGATACTGAAACCCGGCATGCTGAAATCAATTTGTGAGAATAGAATGATAGCAGCAAGAAAAAGGAATAAGTGAAGTCCGAGGATTACCCTGGAAGATGTATAATTTGCGGTTTTAATGAATTCAATCCGTAAAAGCTTTTTTATCATAATTTTGGAATTCAGGATTTGATTTTTTATGAATGATTGTTCACTATTTAACAAGTTCCAGGAACTGCGATTCCAAATCAGGCTTTCTAACTTCGAGATAATCTAAGGTAATGCCATTTTCGAAGGCTAACCTGTTAAGATCTGCACTGGATAAATCACTTTTCAGGGCAAGTTTCAGAAAACTGTTTTCCTGTTCCATCCATTTTGAAAGGCCCTTTTCTGCAATAAAGGATTGAAGCTTCCCGAGTTCGTCAGCTCTAACAAGGATGGTATCATCTTGTGTTAACAATTCATTAACCGGTCCGGCGGCCAGGAGATTACCTTCCTTCAAAATTGCTACATGCGAGCATACTTTTTCAACCTCATCAAGAATGTGGCTTGCCAGAATAATGGTCTTGCCTTTTTCAGCTTCCTTAATGATGATGTTTCGAACTTCGGCAATGCCTTCCGGATCAAGTCCGTTGGTTGGTTCATCAAATACCAGAACATCGGGGTCGCCCAATAATGAAGAAGCCAAACCCACACGTTGTTTTAACCCGTACGAAAGGGTATTAAACCTCGAATGAATACGTTCTGAAAGATGTGTTATTTCAAGGACTCTTGCAATGTCTTTTACCGGAACCCCTTTTATTTCGGCGGAAATTTCTAAGTTTTCCTTTATCGACAGGTATGGGTAAAAATTTGGTGTTTCCACTATGGAACCAATGCGTCTGCGCAAACTGGCATCCGATCCCTTTCCAAACCATGAAAAACTTCCTTCATCCTGTTCGATGATACCAGTAACAATGGCCAGAGTGGTGGTTTTGCCGCTGCCATTTGGCCCGAGTAACCCGTAAACTTCTCCTTCCTGAATATTAAGAATCAACTGATTGATGGCGGTAATTCTGCCATAGCGTTTTGTCAGATTTTTTGTTGATAGTATTTCTTTCACGTTATAAATTTAATTTCCAAGTTCAGAAATGAACTTAATTCTCATCAGGCGGATATCCTCTTCTGTGTACTCATCTTCTCCCAATTCCTGTAAAGCTTCTTCAATGGATTCAGTTTCTGCTTCTTCCCTAAAGTATTCAAAAACCTCCTCCTGGTGCTCCTCATCCATTACTTCGTTAATGTAATAATTAATATCAAGCCTGGTACCGGAATTAACAATGGCTTCAACTTCCTTTAGGAGATCATTCATTTCAAGATTTTTGGCTTCGGCAATATCGCTCAGTGAAAGCTTTCGATCGATGCTTTGAATGATATAAACTTTTAATCCTGATTTATTGACAACCGACTTAACCACCATGTCCTGTGCACGCGTAATCTCCTTTTCTTCAACATAGCGTTTAATCAGTGCCACAAAATCTTTCCCGTATCTTCTGGCTTTACCTGCACCGACTCCAACAATGTTTTGCAATTCATCAATGGAAATTGGATATTGTATGGCCATGTCTTCAAGTGAAGGATCCTGGAAGATAACAAACGGTGGTAAATTGAGTTTTTTGGCTGTTTTTTTACGTAGGTCTTTCAGTATCTGGAAAAGCTCATTATCCACTGTTGCAGTTTTACCACTGCTCTCAACATCATCGGAATCAATATTATCGTAATCATGGTCATATGACAGGGTTATGGAATAGGGCTCCTTCAAGTATTGTCGGCCTTTATCGGTGATCTTAAGCAACCCGTAATTTTCAATTTCCTTATCAACCAATTTGGCTATAAGTGACTGCCGAATAACAGCCTGCCAAAATTTTTTGTCCTTATCTTTTCCTGAAGCAAAAATGTCGAGATGATCATGATTGTATGATTTGATGGCTGAATCTTTTTCACCAGCCAGTACCTTTGCAACATGCTCTACCTTAAACTTCTCTTTAACAGCAATGACGGCATTAAGAACCTGAACCATGTAATTCTTTCCTTCAAATTGTTCGCGCGGATGCAGGCAGTTGTCGCAATTGTTGCAGTTAACATCCATTTCTTCACCAAAATAGGCAAGCAATTGCTTTGGTCGACATACAGAAGACTCCGCGTACGAGACAGTTTCGAGCAGCAGGGCTCGACCGATTTCCTGTTCAGCAACAGGTTTGCCTTGCATAAACTTTTCGAGTTTCTGAATGTCTTTGTAACGATAGAACGCAATGCATTTTCCTTCTCCACCATCCCTTCCCGCGCGGCCAGTTTCCTGGTAATACCCTTCAAGGCTTTTGGGAATATCATAATGAATCACAAACCGTACATCGGGTTTGTCAATACCCATGCCAAAAGCAATGGTTGCAACAATCACATCCACATCTTCCATTAGAAATTTATCCTGATTACCTGAGCGGGTTGACGCATCCATTCCGGCATGATAAGGAAGTGCCTTTATTCCGTTAATCTGAAGCGTCTCAGCCAGTTCTTCCACCTTCTTTCGGCTCAGGCAATAAATGATTCCTGATTTACCCTGGTTATTTTTGATGAATTTAATTATTTCTTTCGTTGCTTTTACCTTCGGTCTTACTTCATAGTATAAATTATGCCTCCTGAACGATGACTTAAAAACATTTGCTTCAAGCATGCCCAGGTTTTTTTGAATATCATGTTGTACTTTAGGTGTTGCTGTGGCAGTGAGAGCAATGAGCGGTGCTTCTCCGATTTTATTTATGATGGGCCGGATTCTGCGGTACTCAGGCCTGAAATCATGCCCCCATTCTGAAATACAGTGAGCCTCATCAATGGCATAAAATGATATCTTCACCTCCCTCAGAAACAAAATGTTATCTTCCTTTGTCAAAGATTCTGGCGCTACATACAGCAATCTTGTTTTTTTGTTAAGCACATCTCTTTTCACCCTTGCCATCTCCGTTTTATTCAATGACGAATTTAAAAAATGTGCAATGCCATCCTCTTCACTAAAACTGCGCATAGCATCCACCTGGTTCTTCATGAGCGCGATTAGCGGTGAAATAACGATGGCGGTATTTTGCATGAGCAATGATGGCAACTGGTAACACAACGATTTACCTCCACCAGTAGGCATCAGAACAAACGAGTCATTCCCGGATAAAACATTTCGAATGATTTTTTCCTGGTTGCCTTTAAAACTGTTAAAACCAAAGTTATTTTTAAGGTGCTCCGAAAGAGACATTGTTGGATCCACACTCATACTTAATCAAAAACCTTTTAAATTCAATAAACTCTGCTGAACCTGCATTTCAAATTTCATGCAACGTGCTATCTCACATATAATTCTGATTATTAACGAATAACTATGTTTTATGTTGCATTTGAACTGTGTTTGCAAAAAATAAATACATTTGTAGGCTAAAATTACAATTATTTTTTTGAATCAACGAGAACTTAAGAGTATATTGAATAACCTTTCAAATATTATAAAAATTAATGGGCAAGCAAACAAACATGACTGAACCGGATGAAATGTCGTTTCTGGACCATCTGGAAGAACTCCGATGGCATTTGGTAAGAGCAATACTGGCAATTGTAATTTTAGCTGTTGTTGCATTTATATTTAAAAACATCGTTTTTGACCACATTATTATTGCCCCTTCACGACCTGATTTCTTTACCAATAAGGTGTTATGTAGCTTTGGGAAGTTTATAGGTATCGAAAGGTTGTGCATCAATGCCGAACAACTGAACCTTTTTAATATTAAAATGTCCGGGCAGTTTTCAGCACACATCATGGTTTCGCTCATTGGAGGATTTATTGTTGCATTTCCATACGTGTTTTGGGAGATTTGGCAATTTCTGGTTCCGGCACTTTACTCCAATGAAAAAAAATATGCCAGGGGGTCGGTTTTTTTCAGTTCTCTCCTGTTTATGCTCGGAGTATTATTTGGTTATTATATTATCGTGCCATTATCGGTTCATTTTCTTGGCAGTTACCAGGTTAGTGAAAATGTTCCAAATCAAATCAACCTGGTCAGCTATATGTCAACCGTAGCATCAATTGTACTTGCATGTGGCGTTATATTCGAACTGCCTATCCTGGTTTTTTTCCTGACGAAAGCCGGATTGGTGACCCCGGAGTTTTTAAGAAAGTACCGTCGGCATTCTCTGGTAGTTATACTTTTGTTATCTGCCATTATTACTCCACCGGATATATTCAGTCAAATTCTGGTTGCATTCCCGTTAATAGGATTATATGAATTAGGTATTACTATATCAAGACGCATTGTAAGGAAACAGGACGAGGATGAAATGACAACGGATGAAGAAGCATCTGATTACGAGGGTAATAATGATAATGATGAGGAAGAAATTGACTAAACGCCACATTGTTTTATCAGTTAACAACACTTGAAACATGAAGTTTTGCAATAATTTAGCTAAATACCTTTATATTAAGTTTTTATGTGAATTCTAAATGGACATGTGAAATTTTCATGAACCATGTACATACAATATAAAATTTCATTACCTTCGCCCATTGCTAAATCCTTACAGGGAAATGTAATACTATGTATTTCAATAATTTATCACATATAATCTGAACAATTATGGCTAAGTGCAAATGCATCAAAACCCTTAAATCCGGTTCTTCAGGCATTACATTTGAAGATAACCGGTATTATGCGTACGATTTTATTTCTTCAATTGGTGACAACCCTTCGTTTTTCAGGGTATATTTTGATACTAGTAAATTTCATAACATCGATGTAAAAACATTCAAAGATCATTTCAAAAAATATTGATCCAAAATGCGAATACACAACATAAAACCTGGCAATTGCCGTTATATATTATAATAATTTGACTGTAAAAAGTCCGCTCCATGAGGCTTCAGGCAGAAAATCTGGTAAAAAAATATAAAAACCGTACCGTTGTTAAACACGTCAGCATTGACGTAGAGCAAGGTGAGATCGTTGGACTTCTTGGCCCAAACGGTGCAGGAAAAACCACTTCGTTTTACATGATTGTGGGCCTGATTACACCAAACAACGGAAAAATAATTCTTGATGGATTAGACATTACAAAAGAACCGGTTTACAAAAGAGCGCAACGCGGTATTGGCTACCTGGCTCAGGAAGCATCAGTCTTCAGAAAACTAAGTGTTGAAGACAACATCATGGCAGTGCTGGAAATGTCAACACTGTCAAAAAAGGAGCAAAAAGAAAGACAGGATTCTCTGCTCAAGGAATTTGGCCTCATGAAAATTAGGAAAAGTACGGGGATTCAGTTATCGGGAGGGGAAAGGCGGAGAACTGAAATTGCAAGAGCCCTGGCCATTGACCCAAAATTCATTTTGCTTGATGAACCGTTTGCAGGTGTTGATCCCATTGCCGTTGAAGATATCCAGGAGATTGTAAAAAAATTGAAAGCAAAAAACATCGGTGTTATCATCACCGATCACAATGTGCATGAAACCCTGTCAATCACTGACAGGGCTTATCTGCTTTTCGAAGGTGAAATCCTTAAATCAGGAACTGCAATGGAACTTGCTCAGGATGAGCGTGTTCGTCGGGTTTATCTTGGAAAAAATTTCGAACTCCGCTGACCGCGCAATCATTTTATTTTCACTTTATACGCTGCTACTGTGTTTGCAAAAAACGTGGGAATCAGCAATAAATGCTCTTCAGCCATGAAATCAATATCCGCTGCATTTACCTCATCGGAAGTTGTATCAGTAAGTTTAACTTTTTCTTTTCCCCTGGCTATTAGATGTGTATTTCCCTGCCAGTCTGAGATAAGATACTGGCCGTTGCCATAAGGAACAATACCATCAATGCTACCTGTATTTAATATGTAGTTTTCTGCATTTTTCGATGAATAATCAATTTTTATCACCCTGTCTTTTAAGCCCACGAGAAGATGGTTTTTCTCTGCATACAGGCCATTCGGGCGATCAAATTCGCCGGTTAACGTCTTCCAA
>CAZAMT010000097.1:0-13243 GCA_964486145.1 uncultured Bacteroidales bacterium | reverse complement strand
GTGCAGATGATACCGACCAGATGGATATTACCATCGAACATGCTGTTGTTGCCAACGCCGGTAGCGATGCGGCTATCTGCGAAAACAGTGCATACACTGTCAACGATGCTTCGGTAACCAATGGAAATGGTACATATAACTGGACACACAACGGAAATGGTACTCTTACCGATGCAAATACATTGACTCCTACATATACCGCCGTTGCTGCTGATGCCGGTAACATCGTTACCCTGACACTCACCGCACAGGGTAATGCCGATTGTGCGGATGATACCGACCAGATGGATATTACTGTTGAACATATTCCGGAAGTTGATGCAGGTCCGGATATTACAATATGTTACAATGATTCCGTATATTTAACCTCTGCAGATACCACATTTAGCTCAAATGTTATATGGAACACTTCAGGATCGGGTACATGGCTTGACGATGACAGCACAACAATAACACCTGTTTATATTCCATCCGACCAAGATAAAATGAATGGTACAGTAAGGTTATATATTCAAGCGACTGGTTCACCAAATTGTAATGTAGTTACTGATTCTACCAACATAAACATTCCTCCTCAACTCGAGGCTGCAATAGGAACCCCTGCTCCATTTATTATTGGGAACAATACAAAAATTAATGTCTGCTTAACCACTTTAGACCATCAATTAATACAAGATTTAAGTTATTATTTAGTTGCCCCCGATGGATTGACTGAAATTGCCTTAGCTGAATCTCCTATATCGAGCGGTTCTCTGGCACCTTGTAATTTCGGAACCGATGCTGATATTTGTTTTTCATCAGAGGAGACCGTACCATTAAATATTTGCCAGGGTAATGCAACCTTAACAGGAACCCATGCTGCAAGCGGGGATTGGTCGAAAATATTTGGTTTCAATCCGTCCGAAGGCGGTTGGAAAGTATTACTGCGAGATCATGCGAGTTATGGTACAAACGAAGGAGAATTAATTTATGCATCAATAACTTTCACAGATACAACAGATCTAGGTGAGTTGATTTCTGTTACATACGACTCAGGTCCAATTAATGAACCAATTCAAGACGGTGATTTAAATAACCCAGGTGAAACGGCTTATGCAGTGCCCATTGGTGTGAGAGTTAGTTGTTTTGGAAGTTGTGATGCTTCGGTAATTGTGAATGCAATTGGAGGTACACCTCCCTATGTATCCTATGAATGGAGCGATCCTTCTCTTCCAAATGATTCTGCCGTTGACCTTTGTTCTGGAACTTATACAGTAACTGTAACTGATGCACTTGGATGCACTGCTGAAGCTTCGGTTGATGTTATCTCTCCTCCAGAAATAAACATATCTTCCCTTACCTTTAATGATACACTAGATTGTAATGGTGATACAACAGCAATTCTTTTAACTGCAACTGGAGGTACCGGCACACTTGAATATACCATTGACGGAATTAATTTTTACAATTCAGGTGCAAAAATAGACAGTGTATTTGCCGGAAATTATACTATAACAGTAAGGGATATGAACGAGTGTACAATGGACACTACAATCACAATTCATCAACCAGATCCTATACATGTAGAAGCCAATGTTTCAGACATTCTCTGCAAAGGCGACTCCACAGGCATAATCGAAGTAATTGCCGAAAATGGTTCGCCGGATTATATCTTTTCATTATTCAAAGATGGAAATCCACTGGCAGTTGAAATAAGTCCGGATACCGCTACTTTCCTTGTTACAGCGGACTCAAGTTACACCATTACAATCGAGGATGCCAATGGTTGTCTGGCAGATTATACCGATACACTCATTATTAATGAACCAGATACCCGCATACAGATTGATTCGGTTATTGTGAATCCGATCATTTGCAACAATGGAACAGGTTCTATTGAAATTCAGGTATCAGGTGGCACACCATCTTACCAATATTCTATTAATGGTGATACCATTACACATTATCAAACTGATTCATTGTTTGCTGGTCTCGGCGAAGGCTTATACAACATTTGGGCAATGGATGGTAATGGTTGTTCAGTTGAATATGGATCAAATCCGGTTGAGATTATAAATCCCGATCCAATTATTACAAGTTCAACAATAGTAACCGATGTTACCACCTGCTATGGTGAAAGCACTGGAGAATTATCTCTAAATGCCTCTGGTGGAGCTGGTACATTGTATTTTTCAATCGATGATAGCACAACATGGCAGGATAGCGCAAGGTTTGTGAACCTTCCCGTCGGCGAATACTTTACTTTCGTCAGGGACAGCCTTGGCTGTACCGTTCCAATCGATTCGGTTATCATTGATCAACCAGCGCCATTGAACCTGTTGAGCGACCATACAAATATCTCATGTCATGGTTATAACGATGGTACTATAACTGCCCTGATGACAGGAGGAACTGCGCCGTACACGTATGAATTAGTTGAAAACAGCATTTTGATAGACACGAAAGTTTCAAATGACACTGCACAATTCCTGAACCTGCCTCCAGGAGATTACACCGTGTATGCCTATGACCTGAACCTATGCGACACCCTTGGTAATGCAGAAATAATCTCTGAACCAGGCATTTTGACATTTGACGCATATACCAAAGACATTGTGTGTCATGGGGATTCTGGTAAATTAATTATTGACGTTACAGGAGGTGTTGAACCATACTTTTACATGATAAATGGTGGTGTACCAATAGCATATGAAGATTCATCCGTACTTAAAATGCCAGCAGGAATTGATACCATTACCATTCAGGATGCTAATGGCTGTATCTCGGGTACAGATACCATTATCCGGTTTACAGAGCCTCCTGAAATAACTCTTGCTTCATTCTATGCATCAAATATAAAATGTGCGGGAGGATTGGCTGACACTTTATTGTTTACAGGTTTTGCAGATACATTAGAACTGGAATATTCCATTGATGGAATTAATTATCAACCTGACAGTATTTTCAGCGATATCGAAGGCGGGCCAATCACCATGTATATTCGAGATATACAACGTGGCTGTGTCCGAACATTTGACTCCATCATCTATGAACCTGAACCACTAACATTTGACAGTATCCATGTTGTATATCCTTCAGGTGAAGATACAAAAGATGGCATAATAACTTCTTATGTTTCCGGCGGTACCGGTAATTATTACTATTCCATTGACAGTGCATCTTCATTTATCACAGAAAATAGCTTTGATTCCCTTCAAACCGGAACATATCTTATCACTGTCAAAGACGATAACGATTGCACTATCGATACCACCCTCGTTCTGGATTACAATGAACTGGATGTGAACATAAAAGACATAATCCATCCATTATGCCACAATGATACCAATGGTTCGATTGAAGCAGAAGTTATAAACGGTAATGAACCTTTCATTTACATTCTTATTAATGATGATGACCAAAGTGAGTTAGAAAGGGATACCACAAGTTCCCGCAATTATGTGTTCAGTTCGTTGCCTGGTGGTAGCTACCGCATCAGGGTTATTGATAATAATGACCGTATTTTCAACAGTCCATACCCTATTCCACTTGACAATCCCGATCCGGTTGATTTTGCATCTGTATATATCGATCCCATAACATGTAGCGGAGGAATATCAGATTCTATCCAACTCATTGGTTCAGGAGGAACAGGCATTTTCGAATATTCAATTGACAGTATCAATTATCAGTCGTCTGGTGTATTCAGTGACATTGAAGGAGGGTCATTGAGCCTCTATATCAGGGATGGAAACGGATGTGCGTATCGAAAAGATACGGTCATATTTGAACCGGAACCAATTACCATTGACACCATTATTACGACTATAGTTTCCGGTGAAGGCAAAGATGATGGAAGTATTACAATTCTTGCAAGAGGAGGAACTGGTTCACTGGAATATTCCATTGATGATGGCCAATCATTCCAAAGCGATTCATCATTTAGCGATCTCACCACTGGAGTGTATGAAATTGTAATAAGGGATCAAAACGGGTGTACCCTTGATACTATCGCCGAAGTTACCGGCCTGGCAGTGACAATTACGGATATTCTGCCATCCTGCTATGGCATGGAAGACGGAGCCATCATCCTCGAGATTAATGATCAGGGTGTATCTCCATTCATTTTTTCCATTGATGGTGAAGGAGGATTAACTCAAGGTATTTCGCTTGACAATGATTCAACTTACAGAAACCTTGCCTCCGGGAATTATGAAATATTTATTCAGGATGCTTTTGGAAGGTCTTATAATACCAATTATTTCCTTAATCAACCCGATCCTCTGGAATTCTCAGCAAACGCATCCTATGCTAAATGTCAAATCCCAATTGATGGAACTGACATTGGGTCCATAACCCTTGACATCGATGGTGGAACCATGCCATACGATTATCTGTCTGTTTATGATTTCACCAAAGTAAACGATAGTACCATCACCATTGAAAATTTAACATCAGGAGATTACACTATCAATATTACCGATGCAAACAGATGCAATATAACAGACACGATCACCGTGGAACCGGATCCAAGATATCGAATTCCAATTAATTTGTTTACATCCCCTGCACAGTTCCCGGCATGTTACAATACAGTTGTGGAACTAACAGTGGATCCGGAAAATGCTACCGCTGGAAATTTCATCAATCCATTAAATGATGAAATCATTACCAGCTCGGAATTCTATTCATTCCAATTGACAGAAAACCGCGAAATAATTTACCGTGCAGTGAATGATACAGCCGGATGTATGAATGAAGAGTTTATTTTGGCAGATATGCATCCAAGATTGAATCTGGAACTTATGGAAGATACCGTGCTATTGAGTGAAACATCTTCATACCTGATTCCTTCTTTAAATGAACAATTGCTTCAGTCAACGCAGTTCAGGTGGATAGCACTGAATGATCCTGCACATCTGGACTATCTGAATGATCCGTACATTGCTTATCCCATTTTCACTGCACCCAAAGATGTAGACAGTGTGTCCTATGAGTTAATAGGCACAACAGTAGAAGGCTGTAACGAAAACGATACAATTGGTATTGAAATTATTACAACCATTAATTTCCCATCGGGCTTTACTCCCAATGGTGATGGAGCTAACGACGAATGGATCATTAGCGAAGCCCTTCTTGGAAGAGCAAAAGTTGAAGTTTTCAATCGATGGGGTAAACGGGTATTCTATTCAGATGGATATTCAGATCCCTGGGACGGTACTTACAATGGTAAACCGTTGCCTGTTGGAACATACTATTATGTTGTAACCCTAAAAATAGGTGATGCAGAACCCGTTACGGGTACAATAACAATAATGAGATAAAAGAAAATTGCAGACTGATGAAGAAAATTATAACCCTGATATTTTTCCTTATATCAATCGTTGGAGTAAAATTGTACTCACAACAGAATCCACTTTATACCCAATTTATGTTTAATCCATATGTGATTAATCCAGCTCTTGCCGGAACGCATAATTATTATCAGATCCGTTCAAACCATCGATTTCAATGGACAGGAATTAAAGATGCGCCCATCACAAATACATTAAGTATTTATGGTCCGTTGGAAAAGCAACCCATGGGTATTGGGGGATACATTTTCAGTGATGTTATAGGTCCCGAGAGCAAAACAGGTATTTACGGCACCTATGCTTACAATTATCCAATCAATGATCGGATAAAAGTATCCATGGGGCTTACAGCAGGTTTTTTACAATATAAAATTGATGGTACAAAAATCAATTTTTATGAAACAGAGCCTATTTATTCCGGTGGAATCGAATCCAAATTCATACCCGATGCAAATGTTGGTGTTTATGTATACTCTTCCATGTTCCATGTGGGGTTTGCAGCAAATCAACTTATCAATAATAAATTGAATTTTGGTACTGATCCAACAGGATTAAGTAAACTAAAAAGTCACTTTTATCTAACAGGAGGTTACACGTATTACATAAACAGGGATTGGATGGTTGAGCCAACCCTTATCCTCAAACAGGTTTTCCCTACTCCTCCCCAACTTGATTTCGCTTCAAGAATCATTTATCAAAAAATGGCCTGGCTTGGAGTTTCCTTCAGAACATCAGATGCTGTTTCAGTGCTGTTGGGATACGCCTATGAAGATAAACTATACATTGGCTATTCCTACGATATTGGAATCAATGATATCAGAGGTTATAATTCCGGGTCTCACGAAGTAATGATAGGATTTAAATTCAATGATTTAAAGTAATTTTATTAGCAAAAATTCAGATCTTAGCCTTAATTTTGTTGTATTAACAATATTAATGGCATATTGAATTTAACCTGCCCTATTCATAAGTTATAATATTAAATTATGAAACAGCAGAGCTTGTGCCGCCAAAGGCTGTATTAGCCCGGTTTAGTTACACTTTCTTTTCACAGAAAAGGTAGTGTAACTTAATCGTAAACAGTCGATTGTAAATAATTTATAAATGAATAAGCTTAAAAACTTTCTGAATGAAGAACGTTGCATTCATCCTTTTTATAGTCATTTTTTCATCATGCAAACATAAGCCTGATTTTTTTATTAAAAAAGAAAAACTGGTTCCCCTAATTGTTGATTTGCACCTTGCCGATGCAATTTTTACCAGTCGTGGAATCATAAATATGAACATTGAAGAGATAGATTCAGCAGCTTATTACCAAACAATATTTGATAAACATCAAGTTACCCGTATAGCGTTTGATTCAACAATGGAATATTTAACAGCAAGACCGAAAAAGATGGATGTTGTTTATGAAGAGGTGCTTACCAGGCTTAGTAAAATGGAAGCAGAAGCTGCCGAATTACGTGATAAAGAACTTGAACTTGAGGAAGAGGAACTGTGGACCAAATCAAAAAAGTATCTACTTCCGCAAGATAGTGGGAGAAGTAAAATACATTTTAATATCCCGGTCAAACCCGGATCTTATCGTATATCGGTAAATGTTCGCATATTCCCCGATGATGAAACAAAAAAACCGCAGTTTATATCCTATTTCTGGTATGATGACGGAACGAAGGATGGCAGAAAATTTAATGAACGTATTATTGACTTAAAAAAAACAAACCATTCCGAACGCTATACAGTAACCAAAAGACTTATGAAATATGAAAATGCTTTCCTACGTGGAAGTTTTATTAGTCATGGAAATCAGGACAGCACGTTCACCAAGCATGCGGTTGTTGAAAATATATCGATAGCTTACAAACCTCTGCCGTGATTTCTATATTTTAAATCTATCTATGAGGAAGATAGCTGCAAACTATATTTTTCCTGTATCATCGCCGCCTATCAAAAATGGGATTATAGTGTTGTCTGATGATAATGAGATTTTAGATATCCTCGACAATTCAAATGGTCAATTTAAGGAAATTGCTAATCTTGAGTTTTTCAATGGTGTTTTGATACCAGGATTCATTAATGCACACTGTCATTTGGAACTTTCTCATTTAAAATCCAGTGTTCTTCAACATACTGGTTTGATTGGGTTTATAAACCATATAAGAGAATTCAGACACTTAGAAATTGATATTGAACAAGCAGCAATGCATGCTGACCGGGCAATGCGCATGGAAGGCATCGTTGCAGCAGGAGATATTTCGAATAGGAACGATACCTTCAAAATTAAATCAGAGAGCAGCATTGACTATTTTACATTTATTGAATTATTTTCAGCTATTGGTGCAGAAGCAATTCAAAAAATCAATGAAGGCAAAACTTTATTGAAAGAACTTGGACAATTTGGATTGGAGGGTTCTCTTTCACCACATGCATTTTATTCCACCTCAAAACAGCTAATAAACCAGTTAAAAATACAAAGCAATATTTACTCATTACATTTTCTGGAATCAAAGCATGAACAAATTTTTTTAGAGAGTCATTCAGGCCCGTTCTCTGATTTTTATGAATCCCTGGATATAACTACTACCGACATTATAAATACAGGAAAAAATTTTCTATATAACTTAACCAAATCTTTGCCGTCGCACAATAATATTTTGCTGGTTCACAATACATTTATTAATGAAGCACAAGTATCTTATTTGTCTGAAAGCTTGTCAGACAGACTTTACTGGATTACCTGTCCTAACTCAAATCTATACATTGAAAATCGCCTGCCTGAACTTAATCTTTTTTTCACAAATAAAGAAAAAGTAGCAATCGGCACAGACAGCCTTTCATCAAACGAAAAGCTTTCCATTCTGGAAGAAATGAAAACCATCACCGAGCATTTTCCAGAAATTCCGTTTGAAGAAATCATCATTTGGGCTTGCCTGAATGGGGCAAAGGCACTGAATATGGAGAATAATTTTGGTTCCTTAGAAGTTGGAAAAACTCCGGGAATCAATCTCATTGAAAATTTTGATTTTCAAAAAAATTGTCTTACAAAAAGTAGCAAGATTAGGGTCATAGCGAGTTAATTATTAAATTCGGCAAATATCAAGAGGACTGGATGGAAACATTTTTGTTTAATAGCATTATTTTTGGACCAATCCCAAGCAGAAGATTAGGTAACTCGCTGGGTATAAATCTGTTGCCAACGGATTGCAAAGTATGTAATTTTAATTGCATTTATTGCGAGTGTGGCTGGACAAAAAACACAAATAGTACAGCAAAATTTCCAGAACGGAATACTGTAAAAAGAAAACTCAGGAAAAGACTTAAATATGCCGTTTCATCAAAGGAAAAAATCGATGTCATCACTTTCGCGGGTAATGGAGAGCCAACGCTCCATCCTGAATTTGCCAGCATAATTGCTGATACCATTGAAATTAGGAATGAATTGTATCCCAATGCTAAAATTGCCGTCTTATCAAATGCATCGATGAATTTCAACGATTCAATTATTCATGCATTGAAAGAAGTAGATTTAAATATTCTAAAACTGGATTCAGCATTGGAAGAAACAATTCATAAAATGAATCAACCAATGGGTAAATTTAGTTTGGAAAAGCTTCTGAACAATTTGAAATCATTTGATTCAAATGTCATCATTCAAACGCTTTTTGTCAGAACAAAAAATGGTCAGGAAGAAAACCAAATTGACAATACAACTGATGAAGAAATCGCCCAATGGCTGGATATTTTAAAAGAAATTAAACCAAAACAAGTGATGATATACAGCATTGCCCGAAGCACTCCCATGTCGGGATTGGAAAAAATACCTGTAACCAAACTACATGAAATTGCCATGTTGGTAAAAAAAACAGGAATTGATGTGATTGTGTCATCATAAACTGAAATACATTGCAAAATCAAAAAAACGTATTGATTTGTCCGCTGACCTGGGGGTTGGGACATGCTACACGATGTGTTCCGGTTGCATACAATCTTATCAATAAAGGATATAACGTTATTTTTGCAGTCAACCATGATTTGCTCGCTATTTTGAAACCGGAATTTCCAGAAGTTACATTTATCCTTTTCCCTTCGGTTAAAATAATGTACTCAAGAAAGAACCTGTGGTTAAAAATGCTTTTTCAAATTCCAAAATTTTTCCAAAGCATTTTTATTGAACATCAACAATTAAAAAAGATTGTTGGAAAATACCACATATCTGTTGTCATTTCCGATAATCGGTATGGCTGTTTTACTTCCCGAACAAAAAACTACTTTATCACCCACCAGGTTTCCCCAAAACTACCAAAGCATCTAATCCTCCTTGAATGGGTTCTTAAAAAGATTATTCAGTCCCTTATTCATCGTTTTAACCATTGCTGGATACCGGATGATCCTGTATTGCATTTATCCGGAAATTTATCTAAGCATTCCGGTAAAATCAAAAATATCCGGTACATCGGGATATTGTCAAGATTTACATATGTAAAAGCCGAGCAGCCAGACAGCATGCCTGAATTTGAATGGCTGGCGGTGATTTCAGGGCCGGAGCCGCAGCGATCCGTTTTTCAGCAAATTGTTTTACACCATTTCAGGCAGTCTCAAAAATCCTGTTTATTGCTTTGTGGTCAACCATGGATGGAAACAGATACGGAAAAAACAGGAAATGTTTATATTGTACCTCATTTGCCAACAGCCCAGTTAAAATACCTCGTGCTGCATTCAAAGTTTATTATTTGCAGGTCCGGATATTCATCCATCATGGACCTTATTTCACTTCAAAAAACTGCATTGCTGGTGCCAACCCCCGGACAAACAGAACAAGAATATCTTGGGAAGCGGATGAGTAAAAGAAAGCTTTTTGTTACGCAACACCAGGATAAACTTAATTTACCCCAGGCAGAAAAATTTCTAACTTTCGATATACCTGTTAATTACCAGCAATTTGATATTACCAGCATTCCTGACTTTTAAATAACAAGCAAAAATAAAACCATGGATAACAAACCGAGCAAGAAGCCTGCATAAATCTGTGGTGGATTATGCGTTTGCAACAAAAGCCTTGATGATCCTACCAAACCGCCTACCAGTAAGGCAGGAACCAGATAAACAAGAATGTTGGCATTTTCTTGAATCATTAAACTTATGAGTAACCCCACAATTCCACCAATTCCGACCATGTGGACACTTATTTTCCAAATAAAAGAAATTAATGATACCAGACCAATGCTTACAGCACAAGCCAGTAAAAACTGCTTTACAAAATCAGAAAGTGGAAACCTCCAGATTAAAAAATAGGTGAAAAAATATAGGAATGTTGTAATCAGAAATGGAATAACTCTTTCCTTTCTTTCATTCATAAACACATTATTCATGAATTTTGAATACAAGAAAAAGGGAATAAAACTAAGTGGAAGTACAGAAGTTCCAAAAAATGTAATGATATAGATAGCCCTTTTTACTGATGGATAAGTATAGACCAAAATGCTATGCGTATTAAATAAAATCAGTAACCCTATGGTGGGCATAATGATGGGATGAAACAAAACCGAAATCGTCCGTGCAATTTTAAGCAACATTTGTTCAGGTTTAAGCCGCAAAAATAAATAAACCTGTCACAAAACCTCTATGTAATGCCATTTATTATCTTAAAATTTGAGTACCAATCGCAAGGTTCAATTATCAAAATGGCCGGAAAAATGCACTTCTAACAACCTTGTGCATCGTTTATCCTTCAATTTATTTAAATATACGTTTTCAATGAATACAATCCGTTAACATATTATCAATAAATATTACCTTCGCTTATCCAACAGAAATGAATTGATGCTATATAGTTCAAGTCTCACAAAATATCAGCGACGGGTTTCACGCCTTGTGCGCATTGGTAATTCAACCATAGGCGGCAAGTCTCCCATTCGTCTGCAAAGCATGACAAATACCTCAACCAGGGATATTGAGAAAACTGTCGACCAGTGTAAACGAATTATTGATGCCGGTGCAGATTTTGTTCGAATCACAGCTCCTGGTGTAAAAGATGCCGAAATTCTTGATGAAATAAAAACCAGGTTAGAAATGAAGGGCTGCACTGCCCCTCTCATCGCGGATATTCATTACAGTACGAAAGCTGCTGAAATTGCTGCTTTGCTTGTTGACAAAGTCCGAATTAACCCTGGCAATTACGTTGATAACAACATTGGAGCATCCATCGATACAACACAGAATCATAAACAAGAAATTGAAAAAATAAAAATCCGCATTGCCCCGCTAATTGAAATTTGCAGGAAAAACAATACTGCACTGCGAATTGGAGTAAATCACGGGTCGCTTTCAAAGCGTATCATGGATACGTACGGCGATACCCCTGAAGGAATGGCAGAATCGGCTATGGAGTTTCTTCGGATATGCGAAGAATTTGATTTCCAGAACATTGTTGTTTCCATGAAAGCCAGCAATACGCGGATCATGGTTTATGCCAATCGTCTGCTTGTTGAAAAAATGATGAGTGAAAACATGGATTATCCATTACATCTGGGAGTCACCGAGGCCGGAGAAGGCGAGGATGGCAGAATAAAATCAGCCGTTGGGATTGGGGCCATGCTTGCAGACGGAATTGGAGAAACTGTGCGTGTATCACTCACTGAAGCACCCGAAAAAGAAATACCGGTGGCCCGGAAAATTGTAAATCATTTTGAAAGTTTTACCAATCACCAGGAAATACCGCCAATTAAAAGATATCCGATAAAGCCATATGAATATCAACGAAGAAAAACCCGTTCGGTTAGTTTTATAGGTGATGAGAATGTTCCGGTGGTTATTGGTGATATACCAAATCTGGCTGAAACAGATTTACAATCGTTAAAAGATTTTGGTTGGCATTTTATTGCTGCTAAAAATACCTGGAAATTCGATGACAATGCTGCTGATTTCTTATATATTGACACATTCAGGACATTTCCCCGTCTTCCAAAACATAAGGGCATCATCATGCCATTTGATGAATGGACGAAATTAAATTCCGAAAATCAATTCATCTATCCGTTATTCACCAGAGATACTTACCTGGAATATAACAATCAAATTGATTTTTTGCATTTTATCATCATCGAATTTAAAGAAATCACACCTGCATTATTGGCCAAAATAAAAAACGATGCTACATTGGTTGTCATTTGCAAAACCTCAAATCAAAATGGAATTGCAGAACAACGTCGGTTTATCATTGAATTCATGAATAAAACCATTTCTTCACCCATTATCTTTCAAAGGGAATACGCAGAAACCGACCCAGAAAGTTTCCAGTTGAAAAGTGCATGTGATACCGGGCCATTGTTTGTTGATGGATTGGGTGATGGAATCTGGCTGAAAAATGTAAGTGAAAAGATTTCAATATCAAAAATCAACCAAACGGCTTTTGGCATATTACAGGCTTCCAGGATGCGAACAACAAAAACCGAATACATTTCCTGTCCGGGATGCGGCAGGACATTATTTAACCTGGAAGAAACAACTGCCAAAATCAGAAAAAGCACATCCCATCTGAAAGGCCTGAAAATTGGGATCATGGGATGCATTGTGAATGGACCGGGTGAAATGGCCGATGCAGACTATGGCTATGTTGGTGCACAAAAAGGAAAAATAACATTATATAAAAACAAAGAAATAATTAAAAAAAATATTCCTGAAGAACATGCCATTGATGAATTGGTTAAAGTAATCAAATTGAATGGCGATTGGAAAGATCCTGTATGATAAAAAAATGAAACAGACCATGATTATATTTTAAAAACACACGCACATGATTATTAAAGGTTCTTCTACGACGAACTACCGGATAAACTCAATAACTTAATTAACTTAATAACTCAATAACTTAATTAACTTAATTTTAAACCCATGTAACAGTTAAGGAAACA
>CAZAMT010000096.1:10221-13516 GCA_964486145.1 uncultured Bacteroidales bacterium | reverse complement strand
TGATTGAAATGAGTGCCAAATTTCAGGTTTGGTCACAAATTTTAAACACATGAAAAAAGGAATACATCCGGATAATTATAGATTGGTAGCTTTTAAAGATATGTCGAACGGACATACGTTTATTACACGGTCCGCTGCAAATTCAAAAGAGAAAATTAAACTGGATGACGGAAAAGAATATCCATTGGTAAAGCTGGAAATATCCAATACATCGCATCCGTTTTACACCGGTAAAATGAAACTCGTTGACACCGCAGGACGTGTTGATAAATTCATGAACCGATATAAAACGCATTTTGATAAGAAAAAAGGCAACGAAAAGAAATAAAATTGAAACTCCGGTTATCGCCGGAGTTTTTTTATCTATCTAACCTTGCCCTATTGACTTCCAAGCCCTTCGGGGTTAATGAATTCTGATATGTATATAGGACTGCAGCAGAGCTTGTGCCTCCAAAGGCAGTACTAGCCTGATTTATCGATCGGGGAAGGACTGCCTGCCCGATGTTTTTTCGGGGAGCTCAACGAAGTTAATAAATTAGGCTAAATCCAGTTCTAAGCAAAAAATTTAAAACAAACCTTTCCATCACCTGTTAAAATTGACATAGAATAACTTAAAAATAGTTTAATTATGTCTGATTATCACGAACCAGCAGGTGAATTGTCCCAACAAACAAGGGAATACACCAGAGCATTAAAAACGTTAATTGAAGAAGTTGAAGCCGTTGAATGGTATCAGCAACGTGTTGATTTGTCGAAAGACCCTGCCTTAAAAAAAATCATGGAACACAACCGTGATGAAGAAATTGAACATGCATGCATGGCCCTTGAGTGGTTAAGAAGAAACATGCCTGGCTGGGACGAAGAGTTAAAGACGTATCTGTTTACAGATGGTGATATAACCGAATTGGAGGATGAAGACGGAAATAACAATGATGGATCATTGGGCATTTCAAAGTAAAACCAATAATAAAAAGTAACCATGGATATATTACGTAGATCATTAGCACCCATAACTAATGAAGCTTGGGAAGAAATCAACGACCAGGCACGGCAAACATTTAAAAATATTTTAACTGCGCGAAAATTTGTTGATATAGATGGCCCCAGGGGCCTTTCATATAGTGCGGTTCCTCTTGGACGACTTTCCCTGAAAGACAAGAACGAAAAAGAGGGGGTTAATTACGGAATCAACAAAGTGCTGCCACTGATTGAAATTCGCAAACCCTTTCATTTAGATTTATGGGAACTTGACAATGCTTCAAGAGGAGCTGAGGATATTGACCTTGAACCTTTGGAAATTGCAGCACGCGAATTTGCAAAATTTGAAGATAAAGCTGTTTTTTACGGATTTCATGAATCAGGCATTCATGGATTGAAAGAATCAAGCGGTTTTGATGCTTCTCAATTTCCAGATTCACCGAAGGATTTACTGAAAACCCTGGGTAAAGTAGTAACCGAATTTCAGAACAGGGCCATTGAAGGGCCTTATTCACTGATTGTTAGCCCCGAACAATGGCATTTCATTCTCTCTCAAATTGAAGGGTATCCGCTCATTAACCAGATTAAGAATCTATTAGGTGGGAGTGTTTACCAAAATCCAAATGTGAAAGAAGCCTTTGTTGTAAGCCAGAGGGGGGGCGATTTCCGAATGACCATCGGACAGGATATCTCCATTGGATTTGATTTGGCAACAACCAAAGATGTGAAGCTATATTTTACCGAATCGTTTACTTTTCAGGTGCTTGAACCAAATGCAGTGGCGCTCCTGGTGTAGTTTTATAAAATGATAACCCGCAAGCATTCCGATTGCGGGTTTTTTTACCCTACCTTCATATCCGATTTTTTGCTTTATTACCGATAACCCGACAAACTTTAAAAAAACAGTTTATAAGATGAGTGCCAAAAACAATATAACTTACGATGCCGCCATTATTGGCGTAGGCCAGGCCGGAAACCCGCTAATAAAAAAACTGGTTAGTGAAAAATGGAACATTGCCGTGATAGAAAAAGATTTTGAAGGTGGGAGTTGTATCAACTATGGCTGTACCCCAACCAAAGCAATGATTTCCTCTGCTAAAACCGCATACATGGCTCAAAATGCAGACCAATGGGGAATCAATACCCGGGGTGTTGAAGCAGACTTTAAAAAAGTAATTCAAAGGCGAAATAACATAGTAGAGATGTTCCGGAAATCTACCACCGATTTTCTTGAAGGAAATGAGAACATTACATTTTTCAGGGGCACTGCATCCTTTAATGACAAAAAGTCATTGGCTGTCACCGACAACAATGGTAAGCAACAATACATTCAGGCAAATAAGATATTCATCAACACTGGTACTGTACCGCGAATTCCGGATATACCGGGATTGGTAAACGTTGATTTTCATACTTCTAAAAACTGGATGGAGATTGAATCCCTTCCTAAAAAGCTGGCAATTGTTGGCGGCGGATATATCGGACTCGAATTTGCGCAAATGTTTCATCGCCTTGGTAGTGAAGTTACTCTGTTTCAGAATGGTACCCAGCTCATGCCGCGGGAAGATGAAGATATAGCAGCGGAAGTGAAAACAATTCTGGAAGATGAAGGTGTTGGCATTCACCTTGAAGCGAATATCCTCAATGTCAAAAAAGAAAGTAACAAAATAAAAATTACTTACGAAACTCCAGATGGAAGACATGAATCGTCAGCCAGTACTCTTCTAATAGCGGCTGGTACCAGTGCGGCAATTCATGACCTGCATCTGGAACATGCCGGGATAAACACAGACAAGAAAGGATATATCATTGTAAATGAAAAACTACAAACGTCAACCCAAAATGTATTCGCACTTGGCGATGTGAAAGGAGGCCCCGAATTTACTCATATCTCATATGACGATTACCGTATCCTTGAAAATTATCTTTTTGGTGATAATACCCGATTCATTACCGACCGCCCGATACCTTATGCGCTGTTTACCGACCCCCAGTTGGGCAGGATTGGCTTCAATGAAAAAATGGCAAAAAAAAGTAATATTGAATTCCGGCTTGCTAAAATCAATGCCAATGACATTGCCAGATCCATTGAAACCGGGCATGAGAAGGGTTTATTAAAGGTTTTAATTGCCGACAATGATACAATCGTGGGAGCTTCACTGCTTATGGATGAAGGTGGTGAACTGATGGCTGCATTGCAGATTGCCATCATGGGTAAAATAAAATATCAGCAATTGCGGGATGGAGTGTTTGCCCATCCCACATATGCTGAAGGTTTCAATACACTATTTAGCGGAATTCAATAACCCCAACCGGA
>CAZAMT010000096.1:0-10121 GCA_964486145.1 uncultured Bacteroidales bacterium | reverse complement strand
CATATGCTGAAGGTTTCAATACACTATTTAGCGGAATTCAATAACCCCAACCGGATGGGATCTTCTTAAAACGCACAAATCACTGTTTTTTTTGGTCTAAAAAAACCCCGAATACAAAATTATAAACAAAAGGAATTTTCCTTAAGCAGTGTATTTACTGGTATCCAAAATTCTTGAGGAAAAGGTTCAACAAGAAAAAAATTCGGACAGCCTCAGGATTTTTGCAATCTACTTCAGTTTATCCTTGATATTTTTCGTTTCTTCCTCAAAGCCGGGCTTTTCAAGCAGTGCAAACATGTTTTTCTTATAAGCTTCCACACCCGGCTGGTCAAACGGATTGACTCCCAAAATATACCCGCTGATGGCACACGCTTTTTCAAAGAAATACATCAACTGACCCAGGTAATATTCATTCAAAGCAGGCATTTCAATGCGAATATTTGGAACGCCCCCATCCACATGTGCGAGCATCGTACCCAGTTCGGCCATTTTATTAACATAATCTATGTTTTTACCTGTGAGGTAGTTTAATTTATCCAGGTTATCCTCATCATTCGGAATTAAAACCTGTTGGTTTGTATCTTTCACCGAAATTACCGTTTCCATGAGCAATCGTTCACCTTCCTGGATATACTGGCCCATCGAATGCAAATCTGTTGTTAGGTTCACACTGGCAGGAAAAATACCTTTTCCTTCCTTACCTTCGCTTTCACCGTAAAGTTGCTTCCACCACTCAGCGAGGTACATGAGTTTTGGTTCGTAATTGGCCAGAATCTCAATCTTCCTTCCATGATCATAAAGTACATTTCGAATGGCAGCATACACCGCAGCAGGATTATCATTAAACTCCATGTCTAAACCGGTGATTTTTTCCATCCGCTTTGCTCCGTCAATAAACGAACGAATGTTAAATCCCGCTACGGCAATAGGTAACAAACCTACCGGTGTGAGCACAGAATACCTTCCCCCGACATCATCAGGAATTATAAATGATTTGAATCCCCTTTCGGTTGCAAGTGTGCGCAAAGCTCCTTTTTGCTTATCGGTTATGGCAACAATTAAATCCTTTGCCCCATCTTTACCAACTTTTTCTTCCAGATTTTCTTTCAGAATTCGAAACGCGATGGCCGGCTCCGTTGTAGTTCCTGATTTTGATATAACAATGATGCCATATTTTTTGTCCTGGAGAACTTCGAGTAATTCATAACTATAGTCTTCACCAATGTTCTGGCCTGCAAAGAGCACCAGTGGCATATCATTGTTATTCCTGAGGTGGTAAAAGGAATGTGACAGGGCTTCGATAAAAGATTTTGCGCCCAGATACGATCCCCCAATGCCAACCACTACCACAATATCCGTTTTCTCCTGTAGCAACCTGGCAGTTTCTTCAATATCTCTGATGTGCTCATCACTAATCTCGGATGGAAGGTTCAACCAACCCAAAAATTCATTTCCTTTCCCTGTTTTTTCATGCAGTGCGGTCAGGTGTGATTTTACTTCACCTTCAAGGGCGAAAAGTTCCTCTTTTGTTGTGAAATTCATCACATTGCTAATGTCTAATTCGATATCTTTCATGATTGTATATTTAATTATTTTAATTTATCTGCAAGTAATCTGATTTCAATTACCGGGGAAATTTTTTCATACAGAATATTGTAAACCGCATCGGTAATGGGCATTTTAACATTGGCCTTCCGGTTGATTTCTCTTATACAACTTACTGCATAATAGCCTTCGGCGATCATTTTCATTTCAATTTGTGCTGATTTTACACTGTAGCCTTTGCCAATCATATTACCAAACAACCGGTTGCGGCTAAATTGGGAATATGCTGTTACCAGCAAATCTCCGAGATAGGGTGATGTATTTATTTTTCGTTTACTCTTGTATGTTTTGTCAAGAAATCGCTTAATTTCTTGTATGGCATTGGACACCAGAACTGCAAGGAAGTTATCGCCATATCCCAGTCCATGACATATCCCTGCTGCAATGGCAACTATATTTTTTAATACAGCAGCGTATTCTGTACCGTAAATATCTTTAATCACATTGGTTTTGATGAAATGGCATTTTAACTTTTCGGAAATGAGCTCACCTGTTTCGATATCTTTGGCAGCAATGGTCAGGTATGACAATCGTTCAAGTGCAACTTCTTCTGCATGGCAAGGACCGGATATAATACCAATGGATTTGAATGGTACCTGGTAAAACGTATTAAAAAATTCAGCAATGGTTAAATTCTCGCCCGGGATTATCCCCTTAATTGCTGATACAATAAATTTATTTGTGAAATCCAGTTCTTTTCCTTCCAGGGATTCCCTTAAAAAAGGTGAAGGAATTGCAAAAATCAGCATATCCGATTGTTCAACCACAGATTCAATGGATGAAAAAAATGTTATTTTAGAAATGTTAAAATGTACAGTACTTAGGTAGGAAGGATTGCGATGGTATTTTTCAAGAAAAGCAATTTGTTCAGGATTTCGAATGTACCAGTGCAAGTGATTCTTGTTTGACAATACAATCTTTGCAAGGGCAGTAGCCCAACTGCCTCCTCCCAGGATAGCTATCCTAGCATTTTTAATCATTATCAAAAGGGTTATTTAATGTTGATTCGCCTATTTGCCACATACCCTGCAAAATTAAACTTATTGATTTGAATACCAATTCAACTTTAGTTTAAAAAAATGTTTCGATTGTTCTGTCAATAAAAACAATCATTATTGATCGACTAAAGTCGATAATAAAAACAAGAGCGTGGAACTTCCACCAGTGCTAAAGCTACTCAGCGGAGGCGTTACTCTTTGATGTTATACCATTTAATCGATGGGAAGCATGGTTTGTATTCTTTGTTTTACTTTTTCTAAAAGCCACAGAGGCGTGGACGTTGCACCCGATATACCAACAGAATCAGTATTTTTCAGCCAGTCCGACTGAACTTCCTGCTCATTAGAAACAAAATAACTTCTTTGATTGGAAGATTTGCAAATGTCATACAATACCCGGGCATTTGAACTTCTTAACCCACCTACAAAAATTACAACCTGGTGTTTTGAGCAAAATGCTTTCAGACTGTCATTCCGGTTGTGTACCTGTTTGCAAATAGTATCATTGAATTCAAGACCAGGACCTGCCGCATGCTTGATTCGCTTTTGAATTTCGTGCTTAAGTTCAAACAGCTTATTTTTATCTTTGGTAGTTTGTGAGAACAGCTTTATGGGTTTGGTGAAATCTACCTGGTTTAAATCGCCGTTTTCATTCACCACGATCACCTGTTCGGGTGCCTGCGACTTTAACGCAACCACCTCAGGATGTGTCGATTTTCCATAGATGATAATCTGAGGTTTTTTTTCAGAACAACGACCTGCTTCTTTCACTGTTTTTTGCAGACGCAACACAAGCGGGCACGTAGCATCAATGAGTTTAATATTGTTTCTTATAGCTGTTTCATACGTTTCACCAGGTTCACCATGTGCACGAATTAATACTGTTTCATTTTTCAGTGTATGGAATTGTTCCCTGTTAATAATAATTAGACCAAGCTTCCGCAAACGATCAACTTCAACCTCATTGTGGACAATGTCGCCAAGACAAAACAATTTGTCGTGCGAATGAAGATAGGTCTCTGCATTACCAACGGCTTTCTTTACTCCGAAACAAAATCCGGCATCGTTGTCAATCGCAATGTTCATGTTAGTGTTTTTTCGAAATTTTCAGCGAACCATTTCATTTGATCGTTGACTGTCATGTTGCTGTTATCCAGTATGATTGCATCCCTGGCTTTTTTTAATGGTGCAATATCTCTGTTTTCATCTATAAAATCTCTTTTTTTAATATTCTCCAGCACTTCTTCATAATTTGCTGGGATGCCTTTGGCTTTTAATTCATCAAACCTTCGTTGTGCCCTTACGGTAGGGCGTGCAGTCAAAAAAATCTTTATGTCAGCATCAGGAAAAACAACCGTTCCTATATCTCTTCCGTCCATAACAATGCTTTTCTTTTCAGCCAGTTTTCGTTGCAGTGCAACCATTTTTTTCCTGATAAGATTGACTTTACTTACCTCACTTACCAGGTTTGAAACTTCCAACCCCCGTATTTTAGTTTCAACGCGCTCATCATTTAAAAACGTATCGTCATTTCCTGTATCTGGATTTTTTCTAAAATCAATGGTTACCCCATGAAGTATTTTGTCAATGCCTGCTTCTGACAACTGGCCATCCTGAAGCAGATTATTTCGAATAGCAAACAGGGTAGTGGCCCTGTACATGGCACCGCTATCAACGTAATGAAAAATGTATTTATGTGCAATTTTTTTTGCATATGTGCTTTTACCGCAGGATGAATGCCCATCAATTGCAATGATCATATTTTTTTTCATGAACAGGTTTCTTGTTAGAAATTAAAAGATGAAACCGCAAATTTATAAATAATATCAAAGGATGGCGAACATCGGGTATGTATTAGAATTCATTCAGGTTGGTTGTAACGGAGAAATGACTGGATGCTCCTGCAAGGTGATAAGTTGCCCTGCCGTAACTCAGTTGAAACCGGTTTATTTTGATTCCGAATCCCCAGGAAAACCCTACCATTGCTGTTCGGGAATCAATTTTTAATTCTTGCCTTCGTTGATAATTATAACCCAGCCGGAGGTAGAAATTATTGAAAGGTGTAAATTCCGCACCAAAAATCATATGGCGCATAAATTTGTCAGCCAGTAACTCCACGTTACTTTTTTCTCCGGTTCCTTCATTGAAAAAAGTCAGGTCAGCGTCCTCTTCGTCTTTTTCATATGTAAGGTCAAATCGTTGAATGTTATGAGCGGTTGCAAATAATCGAAATGGAGCATGTTCAAGTTTTTGCGAGATACCAACCTGGATATCAAAAGGTAATGGCTCTCTGTCTGCATTTTTATAGTAAACGACCAGTTGAGTCCCGATATTTCGCAAAACAAGGGATGCATTAAACAATTGGTTTCGGTTGGTATACGACAGTCCAAGATCGAATGCCATTCCAAACGAACTGTATTTCTCAAGGGAATTATATACCGGTTTTACATTCACACCAATGGTTAAAAGTGAATCCAAGGGACGTGAATACAGAATGTTTAATGCATATTCGGATGCTGTGAAATTTCCGGTAATCTGACCGGTTGGATCTGCCTGGATGAAATCGCCATAATTGATGTAATGAATACCGGCTCCAAAAGTTCCTGATTTGATTTTACGGGCATAGCTGGCATAACCGAATTTCGTGTCTGCAAAATAGCCCACATAGTTAAATGTCAGATGATTGTGCATGCCGGGGTTAAGCAATGCCGGGTTTTGAAAGGCAAGGTTTAAATCATCATCATATACCGAAACCAATTTACCTCCGAGGGAAGCAACCCGGGCTGCATTGGGTAAAGATAAAAATGAATAAGTGCTTGTTCCGCCAAGTTGAGCCTGTGCATGTTTAGAGATCGAGAACATCACACTTAGAAGCAGAATGCAGAGTCCAACAATTTTAACGGGAGATTTATTCATTATTTTTGTTTAAAACTTCAATCCAAATGTAAAATTACCTGCCGGTAATACTCCGGTATAACCCGGGGAAAAAATATCACCACTCCAGTAACTATCACTGGTGTTATCTTCATTAAATTCATATTGAATTCCTCCACCCAAATTGAAATCAAAAAATATCCGGTCTGTCACCGTAAGTTTTATTCCCACGAGCACTCCACCACCAATAGTTTCAAAATGATACTTCTCTTCAAGCGGTCCTCCACTGGCATATTCATCAATATCGGTAACGTTTAAATTTTTATATTTCAGGTAGGGTCCCAGATATACACCGTCAAAATCAATAAAAAAATCATTGCTTGAACCTTTCAGGGCAAAAAAACGGTACTCAATGTTCGCCTGTCCACCGATTCTTTCCTCATAGCTTTGGTCGACAAGGGTAACCCCACCACTTAAAAGCAACGATGATTTTTCATTAACCATACGTTCGTAACCCAAGTAAAAGGTGCCCGTGAAGAATTGAAAAAAGCCTACATGAAAATAATTATCAAGCAGGCGTGGTGAATTATCCTGCGATTGAGCAACATTAAATATGAAAGTACAAAGACAGATTGTTATAACTACTTTCTTCATCATACAATGGTTAAATTAATAATTAAACGAAATTACACCAAAACTATTATTCGCAACTAAAATTATACCACAAATTTCGTAAAAAATAGCAACAAGCCTCCATTGTTGTGAATCAACAGGATTTTTATTTAACAAACATTCCTGTATTTTTGCAGCTTAAAAATTTTAGTATTGGAAAAAAGTAAATTAAAAATTTTATTTATCATTAATCCCGTATCGGGAACACGTCGCAAGAAAGACATTGCCTCAAAAATTTACGAGTGTGTAAATAACGAAACGTTTGATATAAAACTAATTTTCACAGAATATGCCGGTCATGCATTTGAACTGGCCCGGAACGCTCTAAAAAAGAAATTTGATATTGTTGTTGCCGGAGGTGGCGATGGAACGGTAAATGAGGTTGGCAGCGCATTGATAAAATCAAAAATTGCATTGGGAATCATTCCAATGGGGTCAGGCAACGGGTTGGCCAGGCACCTGAACATTCCATTACGAACCACTGATGCAATTGAAATTATTAATAAACAGAAAATTCAAGAAATTGATTACGGATTGATCAACGGGAAGGCATTTTTCTGTACTGCCGGTTTAGGTTTTGATGCTAAAATAGGTCATAAATTTGCAAAAAAGAGTGAAAGAGGATTTTACAGTTATTTCAAGGCTGTTATTGAAGAATTTTTTTCATACAAATCCAAAAAATATAAAATTACCATTGATGGCCAAAAACTAAAAGAACGCGCGTTCCTGGTAACCATTGCCAATGCATCTCAATATGGAAATAACGCCTTTATTTCGCCAGATGCCGTTATTGATGATGGCTTGCTGGATGTATGCGTTTTACGACCTTTCCCAAAAAACAGGGTTATTGGCCTTGGTGTAAGATTGTTCAAGCGAACCCTGGATCAAAGTCCTTATCTTGATATTAAGAGGGGAAAGGAAATCATTGTCAAAAGAAAGAAAAAAGGTCCGGTGCATTATGACGGTGAACCTATAAAAATGGACAAAAAAATTAGAGTTTCCGTGGTTCATAGCGGTTTAAAAGTTATTGTAAACCATGATGTGGGTGTTTTAAATGAAACAAAGGGATAAAAAACCTTTTCTATTTATTTTATATTTAATTTTAATTCCTGCGCCAGTGATTTTAAAATAAGGTAGACCGCGGGGCATTGCCTGGCATTCTTTTCAGTAATGTCAAGAATCTGGTGCATTTTCTTTCTGTTGGTATGCGGATATTCCCTGCATGCCTTTGGCCTGACCTCGTATACCTGGCAATAATGATCATCGTTTAAAAAAGGGCAGGGCATTTCCCGCAATACGTAGTCACCATCTTCGTCAACTTTCAGGTACGTTGATGTATATTCGGATGGTTTCATTCCCAGGTACTTCGACAAGCGGCCAATGTCTTTATCGGTTAACCTGGGGCCAAGTGATTTGCAGCAATTGGCACATTCCAGACAATCAATACTGTTCTCAAAAACGTTCTGATGTTCAATGGAAAAAGCTGTGTCCAGGTCATTTTTTGTTTTTCCTTTCAGGACTTTTATGATCTTCTTAATCGTTTTCTTTTCACTTGTTGCTTGTTGTAGCAAGCTGTTAATAAAGTGCGACTGTTTCATTTTAAACGCGTATTTTACGGGGCCTGACCTGTGATATAAACAGTCCGGTGATTACAATAGCAATTCCAAGTAACTCTTTGATAAAAATCGGCTCCTTGATAATAAAAAATGCTGATACCGCTGTTACCACAGGAATGAGATTGGTGAATATACTTGCCTTTGCCACACCAATATGTTTTACACCGTAAGTAAAAAAAATAAAAGCAAGTGTTGAAGCAAAAACAGCCAGTTGAAGCATTGGAACCATGGCTTCACTCACAATACCAACCTGTTTGAAATCGTTGTATTCCCATAAAATAAAGAAAGGCAGAAAATAGAAAATACCGAAAAGGTTTTGGTAAGTAACGATCATAAAAGGAGAATGACTCAATGACAGATTTCGGATCATGAGCGAATAACCTACCGCGGCCAAAACAGCAAGGAACAAAAAAGCAAGTCCGTTGAGTGGTGCATCGAGGGTGAAATTCTTGTTGAGAATGAGCATAAATACTCCAGTGAGTGATACTGTGAAGCCGATAATATTTAAAGGTTTCAGTTTTTCTTTCAGAAATATTATCCCTACGGTGGCAGTAAAAACGGGTATTGTTGCAATAATTACAGATGATAATGTGGAAGATACGAGGTTAACGCCCTGGCTCTCACCAAAAAAATATAAAAATGGTTGAAAAAATGCCGTTAACATAAGCTTAAAAAAACTATTGCGGCTCAGCCCCTTCACCTCCTTCAATGCAAATGCAAATATCCATAGAAACAAGGTTGATATAATAAGTCTTAAAAGAATTGTCGTTATTGGACCATAATAGATAAACACCTGTTTATACCACACAAATGAGAGGCCCCAAAACAACATTGTGAAAAACAAACCGGTGTAAACTCCAACTTCCTTTTTTGTCATTCTTTTCAATATTCTGCACGAAAGTAATGAAAGAATACTAAAATAAAACATCCATGAATAAGCTTTGGACACGCACAACCTGTCCCGCCAAAGCGGGAATCATGCTTAAAAGCTCTTTGCATTTTAGCGACTTTGTGTGAAATAAGTTTTAAACAGAAATAACAACCCGTTGTTTGTTTGGAGTGTTTATATTTCAAAGATGAGTAAAAATCAACTGCTGGTTTTTAAAAAATGCCAAAATTAAAGAATCACATTTTTAATTGCACATAAAAGATCAAAAAAATTGTTAAAAAATTTAATAGTAATCAATCTTATTTATAATTTTGTACGGATTTTACACGTTTTACAAATGACAGAGATTTTAGAACAATAATGAACAGCTATTGTTCCAATTATGACAACAACGTAATTTGCTTCACAGCATTAGTTTATCAGTAATACAGGAGACAACAGGAGATGAGACAACTTAAGATTACCAAGTCGATTACCAACAGGAACAGCGATTCTTTAGAAAAGTATCTTCATGATATCAGTAAAGAAGAGTTGATTACTCCTGAAGAGGAGGTTGAACTTGCGCAGCGTATTAAAAAGGGTGACCAGCGCGCATTAGAAAAACTGACACGCGCCAATCTTCGATTTGTGGTGTCAGTTGCTAAGCAATATCAGCATCAGGGATTGAGTTTACCTGATTTAATAAATGAGGGAAACCTGGGTCTTATCAAGGCAGCGAAAAAGTTTGATGAAACCAAAGGATTTAAATTTATTTCCTATGCTGTTTGGTGGATACGGCAGTGTATTCTGCAGGCGCTTGCTGAACAATCAAGGATTGTACGTTTACCATTAAATAAAATTGGTGCTCTAAATAAAATTCATAAAACATTTGTTGAACTGGAACAGGAACGTGAACGTGAACCTACACCGGATGAAGTTGCTGAAGCCCTCGATTTGGATGAAGAGAAAGTGGCCAGCACCATCAAACTTTCAGGCAGACACCTTTCAGTGGATGCTCCGTTCCAGGATGGAGAAGACAACAGTTTACTTGATGTTCTTGAAAATAATGAAGCGCCCAAAGCCGATAATACCTTGATAAATGAATCTTTAACCAAGGAAATTGAGCGTACACTGAATACATTGTCAGAGAAGGAAAGACAGGTTATCAGGGCTTTCTATGGTATCGGGAAAAAACAAAAGTCACTTGAAGAAATTGGAAAGGAAATTGGTATTTCCCGTGAAAGAACGAGACAGATCAAAGAAAAGGCAATTAAACGTCTGCGGCACAGTTCGAGGAACAAGTTGCTAAAAGCTTATTTAGGTTAATTTTTCACGTTGATATAAAAAAACCCTGCGAAACTATGCAGGGTTTTTTATGATTTTTTCTATATATGGGTTTGGTCTAAAAAGCCTTCAAACTGCTGATTTTTGTTGTTTTTACCCGTAACCTCCCGATTTTCATCGGGACAGGCTCTATAGGGGAACAGC
>CAZAMT010000095.1:0-13530 GCA_964486145.1 uncultured Bacteroidales bacterium | reverse complement strand
AATTGTTGATATTTGATTTTCGCCAAGCATCAATTTTTGAAGATTGGGCAATTTAAATACAATTTCAGGTATTTCAGTAAAATTATTATTGCGCAGATATAATTCCTGTACCCGACGTAATTTCTTAAACTTTTCAGGCAGTTCCGATAAATCCTGTCCATCAAGATTTAGTTTATATACCCTCCGTTTGTTCATCATGGCCTCATTTAGTGAACGATAGGTTTCCTTTTTCTCCAACTCTTCGCCATGAAGCATTTTGGGAGCTTTTCGCTGGCCATTTACAGGGTTACAGAATAGTAATATTGGAAAGAACAGAACAATCGTATTCAATTTCATTTTGAATGGATTAAATAAATTCAAGAAAAACCGGGGGTTAGATCATTTCGATATCAGATATTTTTAACCATCCTTTGCTGCCATCGGTTAGTCTTATCTCACGCCATTCACCAACCTCATCCACAACCTCCACTTTTGTGCCTTCATGCAGTACGAAAAGATCGGTGCTTTGTTTGTCAGGGGAACTTTTTAGGGTAATGGTTGGTGAAAAAATAATGGCAGTTTTATTCCGGGTAATTTCATTTTTTTGAATGGCTGCACAGGTATACGTGGCGACCGAAAATGTTAGAAAAACTGCAGTTAGCCAGAAACTTAACTTTTTAAGCTGGTATTTTCTGGAAAATAAATACAATAAAAGAACAAGTAACATGACAACGAAACACACAACACTTATGATTGCCCAGGTGTCAACTTTAAAAATATGAACAAAAGCTTTCAACCAGGTTACAAGAAACAATTCCGGTATTTCTTCGATCTTATCAACGGTAAAGGTCTTTGCCAGTTCAAGGTTAAACAGGATTTCTTCATCATTGGGATCCAGTAATTTGGCACGCTCAAAATTTAGAATGGCATTTGTAATTTTGTTTGATTTGAAATAAGCGTTGCCCAGATTATAATAAAGTGCAGCAGACTCATAACCTGAATCCAGGACTTCAGAATACATCTCAATGGCTTTTTCGTAATTACCATCAATGTACGCCTGGTTTCCTGCCTGTAACAAATCGGTTGGTTCTGCCAGTGCAACAATTGAAACGAATGATAATACGATTGAATATATAGCTTTTTTGCTCATTTTCTATTTAAGGTTTTGTTCAAGTTTGGTGATCACATGGATGGCTTTTTCGTAATCATCAGTTGCAACATCGTGGTTTGATTTAGGTGCATACCTGGCATATTCGCAAGTATCGAGAAGATCAATGAACTTATTTTGCAAATCCTGCTGTACTTTCTGATATTCAAATGCTTCCATAGCCTTCTCTTTGGAGAGATCGGCCATTGGGATACTCAGTTTGTCACTCAGATAACCATATAAACCCTTCAGTGTTTCTTCATAAAATTTTTCGGAATTTCCTTGTTTCAGGTGATTGTTGGCAATTTTGAATCGCTTTCTTGCCAGTTTGTTGGCTTTCCGGTTTTTCACCCTTGAAATATCGGCATTCTTCTTAATCTGTTCTTTTCTGAAAAAAACCAATATTGCAAAAAACAGAAGAGCAATACCATACGTGAGATAGAACCTGCCTGAACCAAAATATGTTTCGTCCTGACTGCGAAGCTGAAGTTCATTTTGTTTTATAAACTGTATATCTTTTCCAATAAACTGAACATCCTCTTTTGAAAGTCCTGTAATTACCGATCCGCCTTCGGTTTCTTCTCCTTTGTCAACTTCAATGACAAATTCGTTTGTTGAAACTGATTGGTACTTTTCCGTCGTTGGATTGAAAAAACTAAATGTAATTGGTGAAATCCTGTATGTTCCCGCATGCCTCGGAATTATGAGATATTCAAATGTTTTCGTTCCTGACGCTCCTCCCTGAGTTTGATTACTACTCAGATTAACTTTTGGATCGAAAACTTCAAGAGAAGGAGGGAAGTCAATCTTTGGTTTGTCAATAAGCTTTATGTTTCCTGTACCTGATATGGAGACTTTGAGTGTGATAGCCTCGTTGGCAATAGTTTCGGTTTTATCAAGGTTTGCCGAAAACCGGAAATTACCAACGGCACCGGTAAATCCATTTGGAGATGGCGGTAAATCTTTTACATTTATGGTTATGGGAGGAGATGCAAGTGTTTTACGTGTAGGTGACTGAAAGAAATCATCAAAAAAGCTTCTTGAACGTCTTGAAATGACGGCATCAACAGTAGCATTGCTAATAGTTAATTTCCCTGGTTTCTGAGGATATAGCAAAACCCTGTTAATTTCGCCGGTGTAATATATTTCACCATTTACATTTTCACGAACAAGCTGGTTGATTGGTTTCCGTTCCATATCCTGTTTGTAGAAGCCATTAAAATTTGGCAGTTTCAGGTTTTGTAAATCCTGCAAACTTACTTTAGTAAATATTTTAGCAGTTATAACTAAAGGTTCGCCGATATATACATTCCTTTTTTGTGGAATTAAGCGAAAGAAAAGCTGGTCATTTCCTGAGGTGGAGGCAGAATTTTGTGTCCCGGTTTGTCCCTTGTTGCTTTGTCCTGTACTATTTTCGGGCAATACTTCAAGGGTCAGCTCATTCGATTTGTATGTGTTTCCTTTGACGGTAGCGGTAGCGGGCTGAATTTTATAATTTCCTGCATCCAATGCCATCAGGACAAACGTGAATGTTTTCTCCATACCTTTCTCCACTTTACCGTTGACAATATTGGTAAACTGTTTGAATGAAGTTGATGGTCCGCCAAGAAGTCGAAGGCCTTCAAATGCGGGTGCCTCGATGCCTGAAGCATTGGCATTTACTGTATAACTAATATTAAACCTCTCTCCAACACGCACAACACCAGGCCCATGGGCAGAAACAGTCACATCCTGGGCACCTGCCGGTAGTAGACTGAAAAAAAGATAAATGATGATTATCAATATATGCTTCATGTAGTTAAAATAAAAATTATTTTATTTTATTACCAGTTTTTATCCGTTTTTACTTGTTTGGTTTTTTGTTTTTCCAACAGTTCTTTTTGCAATTCTTTTTCTTCGTTTTCCAGGGCTTCTAATAGTCGTCTTGCATCCTCCTCAGATATTTCAGCTTCTCGAGGTTGTTGCTTTTCCTGCTGCTTTTGTTGTTGTTGCTCTTCCTGTTGCTTGTTTTGCTCCTGTTCCTGCTGTTCCTGCTCTTGCTGCTGCTCACTCTCTTGTTCTTCCTGTTGCTCGTTTTTTTCTTGCCCTTTCTCGTTTTGCTGTTGTTGTTGTTGTTGTTGTTGCTGCAGCATTTTTAAGGCATATGACAGGTTGTACTTTGTCGCGGCATCGTCAGGATCATGCCGTAAAGCTTTTTTGTAAGCATCTACACTTTCCTTAATTTTGCCTGATTGAAAGTACGAATTTCCTAAGTTGTAATGGTACCTCGCCAGATCCTTTTTATCTGATTCATTTTGTGCCAGATCTTTGTATATGTTTTCTGCTTCATCATAACGTTCCTGTTTATATAAAGCACCACCAAGGTTGTATTTTGCTTTTTCCGAATTTTGCTCCTTTTCCAGTGCTTTGCGGTAAGCTATTTCCGAATCCGTATAAGCACTGTCATAATAAAGTTTATTTCCTTCACGGATATGTTTTACTTCACTCTGGCCAAATGATATGGCTGTAAAAGAAAAACTTATGATAGTATAAATTAATATTTTCATTGTTATACCTCCTTTTCGTTAAATAAATTTAACCGGTTTAGCCATGGACTTTTCCTTTCGAGGATCAAAACCTCAATGATAAGCAATAATATACCAATACCAATTAAGTACTGGAATCGATTTTCATATTCGGTATAAACCCTTGTTTCAATCTCCTCGGTTTTCAGGTTTTCGAGTTCAGCAAATATCCGGTTAAACGAATTTGCACTGTAATACTTTCCATCGGCAGTTGCAGCAATTTTGTTCAGGGTAGCTTCGTCGAGTTTACTGATCACGATGTTGCCATCTTTATCTTTTCTGAATACATTCTGACCGGAATTACTGCCAACGGGAATAGGAGTACCCTGGGGGCTTCCAAGACCAATGGTGTAAATTCTGATACCTTTTTCATTTGCTTCTTGTGCCTGGGCTATGGCGTCCCCTTCATGATTTTCACCATCGGTAATGATGATAATAACTTTGCTGGCTTCGCTCTTGGGGCTGAACGATTTGGAAGCCAGTTCAATAGCTGAACCGATAGCAGTTCCCTGTTTTGATACCATTTGCGTGTTGATGCCTTCAAGAAACATTTTTGCAGAAATATAATCTGTAGTGATAGGCACCTGCACATAAGCATCGCCTGCAAATACGATCAAGCCAACCTTGTCGTCATCGAGCAATTCAATCATCCTTTCGATGGTTAATTTGGCCCGTTCAAGCCGGTTGGGTTTTACATCCTGTGCCAGCATGCTGTTTGATACGTCCAATGCAATCATGATCTCGATACCTTCACGTTTCATTTCTTCCAGTTTGCTTCCAAACTGGGGCCCTGCTGCTCCAAAGACCAATATAAGATATGCCAGGAAGAGCAGGATGAATTTCCAGTGAGGTCTGGATTTTGACATTAAAGGCATCAATTCGTGAATAACGCTTTGATCTCCAAAATCCTTTAACGCTCTTTTTCGTTGCCTGATGGCAATAAAATAGATTACAACGAAAACCGGTATCAGGATTAAAATGTATAATATTTCAGGATGTGCAAATTTAAACATTGTATTTTCCTCCTATGGTATGCTTTTGTAAAAAATATACCTCAAAAACAGTTCTGTAATAAATATTCCCAATGCTAAAACAACGAACCATAAATATTCATCATTAACCCGTTTATGCTGTTTGACGTCAATTTTTGATTTTTCAAGTTTATCAATTTCTTTATATACTTCTATGAGCGCATTTTTATTGGTGGCTCTGAAGTATTGTCCATTGGCAACGGCTGCAATTTTTGTAAGCGTTTCTTCATCGATGTTTACATCCATGTAATCAAACACCAGCCGGCCAAATCGGTCATATCCAATAGGAAACTCAGCTTTGCCTCTGGTGCCTACACCAATGGTATAAACTCTAATGCCAAAAGTTTGAGCGAGTTCTGCAGCAGTAATTGGATCAATGGCCCCCATGTTGTTTTCGCCATCGGTAAGTAAAATGATTACTTTGCTTTCTGCTTCACTATCTTTCAGCCTGTTTACTGCATTTGCCAGCCCCATGCCGATGGCAGTACCATCCTCAATCAAACCTGTTTTCACATCTTTAAATAAGTTCATTAGTACGGCATGATCGGTGGTTAGAGGGCACTGCGTGAAGCTTTCACCGCTAAAAACAACCAATCCCATCCTGTCATTGTCTCTTCCGGCAATAAATTGAACAGCAACATCTTTGGCTGCTTCGAGCCGGTTTGGTTTAAAATCCCGGGCAAGCATACTGGGAGAAATGTCAAGGGCAATGACAATATCAATACCCTCGGTTGTTACATTTTCCCACCGATCAGTGGATTGTGGTCGTGCCAGAGCTATAAAAAGAACGGCAAGTGCCAGCATACGTAATCCGAATAAAACATGGCGTAAGTAATTCCGGAATGTTTTTGTTGTTCCCGAAAATGCACTGATGGTTGAAATTTTAACTGATGCACGATGCCTGTGCTGCTTGTAAATGTACCATACAATGATAGGTAAAAGCAACAACAATAAAAAGAATAATTCAGGATTTGCAAATGTATATTTATTCATTTAGCTCCTTCTTTTGTTCTTCTGATTTTTCACTAATTTCATATTCGTTTCTTTCTTCGCTCAGCGGAAGACTTTCTTTTGAATGTTCCACAAATGAATATGCGTGGTTGAAATAGCCTTCATTTTCATCTGGTAAAGGTTGATCTTTAGCGAATTTTACCAAATCAGCTTTTACTAAAAGTTGCCTTAACAATTCAAAATACAGGGCTTTGTCCAGCTTTTGATTTTTAAATTCTGTAAATATTTCTTCCGATGTCTCTTCCATTGCGCTTATGCCGAATCGTCTTTCAATGTATTCACGAATAATTCGTGTTAGTTCCGAATAATATAATTTTATTTTTTCATCCTGCCATAATTTCTTTTTTTTCAGTTGATTAAGTTCTCTGAATGCAATGATATGTGCAGGTTCTTTGGGCTTTTCGATTACGGCGCCGGTTTCTTTTGATTTTCTTCTTGAGAAGTATTTAATGGCAAAAATAATGATCAAGGATAAAAGGATAGCGCCCAGTAGAAAGGGAAGAATTTCCATAAATGTGATGGGTGCTTTGTACGGTTCTTTAATATCTTTGATACCGGCCTGCAAATCAACAGGTAAAATGAATACCTCCAGGTATCCGGCATTGGTCATTATGGTATCCCGAATGTTGTTGAACTCGAAAGGAAATTCGAAAGGAGGTATATAAAAAAGGCCACTGTCAAATGCTGTAATCGTATATGATTTAATCAGTTTTTGTTTTTCTTCATCCAGAAAAATCGTATCTGTTTTCTTTCGTTCAATAATTTCAATGCCGTCAGCAAGTGTGTCGTGTAATGCAGGAAATGTAACATCCAAACCTTTGGGTTTTGTAACTTCGAACCGATAGTATATTTGATCACCAATAAGGATGGAGTCGTTTTCAATTTTTGTTTCCACCGTAAGAAGTTGTGCTTTTACCTGTTGATTTAGGAAAACAAGCGGGATAAGCCAAAGTATTATTTTCAGATATAATTTCATTCTTTTCTGCTATCTTCGTTTAAAGAGGTTTAACAATGGTTTGACATAATCTTCATCGGTTGCAAAAGTCGCGTTATCAACGCCGCTTTTCGAAAAAATGGTTTGTAACTGATCAGTTTTATCCAACCACCATTTTTGGTATGCTTCGCGATTTTTTTCATCAGATGTATCAATCCATATATCTTTTTCTGTTTCGGCATCAGCAAATCGAACCAGTCCAACCGGTGGCAATGTCTGTTCCCGCTTGTCGTACATCCTCAGAGCGACAATATCATGTTTGTTATTTGCAATTCTCAGGGCATTTTCAAAATCTGATTCATAGAAATCTGACAAAATAAACGCGGTACAGTGTTTCTTAATTACATTGGTAAGGTAACGCAATGCTTCACCGATATTGGTTTTTTTACTTTCGGGCTCAAACTCGATTAATTCTCGGATGATTCGAAGAATATGCTGACGTCCTTTTTTTGGAGGTATAAATTTTTCGATTTTATCACTGAAAAAAACAACGCCGATTTTATCATTATTTTGAATGGCTGAAAATGCAAGCACCGCTGAGACTTCTGTGATCAGATTCTTTTTTAACTGGACCTGGGTACCGAAATCACGTGAACCGCTAACATCTACCAGTAGCATAACGGTAAGTTCTCTTTCTTCTTCAAAAATTTTGATATAAGGGTGATTGAAACGTGCCGTTACGTTCCAGTCAATATTACGAATATCATCGCCGTATTGGTATTCACGAACCTCACTGAATGCCATCCCTCTGCCTTTAAAAGCGCTGTGATATTGGCCGGCAAAGATATGCTTTGACAGACCACGTGTTTTAATTTCAATTTTTCTTACCTTTTTTATCAATTCCGATGCTTCCACGGTACAATTATTTTTTAGGTCTGGTGATAATTGAAAAAAACCAATCTTCTTTTTCGAGTTTTACTTCATATACCTGGTGGTCATGTGTATATTGCCATATGTTTTCATCCGTTTCATTGTATTCACTGTTTAATTCATTTATTTTTTCATCAAGTAAAACATAATCGCATATCCATTTTGATGCTGTGCATGCATCATTTTCGTCTAAAAAAAACAATATGGTTTGCTGTGCCAGGTAATCAACATATTTTAGGTAATTGAATGTCTTATTGACAGAGGATTCATCCAGGTTAAATTTGTCCATTTCGGTCTGCATTTTTGTTTTAATTTCATTTTTATGCAGTCCAATAAAGTGTTCAACCTGTGCATGAATGGATTGGATAAATGCAAAGGCAACTGCAAGAATGATTGTTCTTTTAATATTCATGCTATGGTACCTCTATTGTGTTTAATATTTCGGTAATGATATCATTTGTGGATATGTTTTCAGCTTCAGCTTCATACGTTAATCCCAGGCGATGTCGCAAAACATCATGGCAAACAGCTCTTACATCCTCAGGAATCACATAACCCCTTCTTTTAATAAACGCAAACGCTTTTGCTGCTTTTGCAAGATTGATACTGGCCCTGGGTGAACCACCATAGTTGATAAGGTTTTTAAATTTAGACAGGTTGTAATTTTCCGGGTACCGTGTGGCAAAGACAATATCCAGAATGTATTGTTCAATTTTTTCATCCATGTACACGTCCTTCACAATATCCCTTGCCTTGTTGATATCGTTGGGTTTAAGAATGGCATTTGCCGTTGGAAAACTGGCTGCAAGGTTTTCACGCATGATCAGCCGTTCTTCTTCTTTTTTCGGGTAATCAATGATAACCTTTAGCATGAACCTGTCGAGTTGAGCTTCTGGTAGAGGGTATGTACCTTCCTGTTCGAGGGGGTTTTGCGTTGCAAGCACCAAAAATGGTTTGTCAAGTTTATAAGATTGTTCACCAATGGTAACCTGTTTTTCCTGCATCGCCTCAAGCAAAGCACTTTGTACTTTGGCCGGTGAACGGTTGATCTCATCTGCTAAAATAAAGTTAGAGAAAATGGGGCCTTTTTTAACCAGAAATTCTTCGCTTTTCTGACTGTAAATCATCGTTCCGATCAGGTCGGCAGGCAACAAGTCGGGAGTAAACTGGATTCGACTAAATTTAGCATGAATGGTATTTGCCAGTGTATTGATTGCGAGTGTTTTAGCTAAACCGGGCACACCCTCCAGTAAAATATGACCATCTGACAATAAACCTACCAGTAAACTATCTACCAAGTGTTTCTGACCCACGATAACTTTGTTCATTTCAATGGTTATCAGGTCAACAAAAGAACTCTCTTTTTGAATGCGTTCATTCAATTCTTTGATGTTCACAGTGTCGTTCATAGCAAATAATTCAATTAATTTTTAAGATTCGTGCAAAGGTTTTCAAAATTTATACCATTTCAAAAACGTTCTTTAACTAATTTATTGTAATTTGCTAATTATCATTCATATATAAAAAGTTAAATTTTGTTAAACAGAAAATTTAGTTTATTTCGTTTCTTAAAAATAGTAAATTGACCTGAAAAATTGATTTGAAGTGACAAATTTGCAGATATGAGATACTTTATGGAACTGGCCTACAAAGGCACTAACTTTTTCGGATGGCAGATTCAGGAAAATGCGATTACAGTGCAACAAGTGCTGGAAGATGCACTAAGAGTATATTTAAGACAATCTGTGAAAACCACAGGTGCAGGCAGGACGGATACCGGGGTACACGCATCCTATTTTGTTGCACATTTTGATGTAATCCCTGACAATGATTTGGAAGAGTATGCATTTGTTAAAAGCATCAATGCTATATTGCCGGATGACGTTGCTGTACATGCTCTTCAACGGGTAAATGATGATGCCCATGCACGATTTCATGCCAGCTCCAGAACATATAAGTATTATATACGTACCAGGAAAGATCCTTTTAAAAAAGATGTTTCTTATAGAATCTTTAGAGATCTGGATGTTGAATTGATGAATGAATGTGCTCTGGAATTATTAAAAATCAGTGACTTTAGTAGCTTTGCAAAAGCCAATAGTCAAACAAAGACGAACGTCTGTAAAGTTTTTAATATTAATTGGAACTATAATCAAAATGAATACGTATTTACCATAACAGCAGACAGATTCCTCAGAAATATGGTAAGAGCCATTGTTGGAACGATGCTGGAACTTGGGAATAACAAAATTACAAAAAATCAGTTTTTGGATATTATTAATAAAAAGGATCGGTCGTTGGCCGGATCTTCTGCACCGGCACAGGGATTATTTCTTGCGGATATCAGCTACCCAACCCATATTTTCAAGAAATATAAGAACAAATGAAATTTTATCTAACAAATGGAATCAAGAGCATATAAAAAATTATTAATAATTATTTAATCATGAAAAAGTGTTTACTTATTTTCCTGGCAATAATGGCTGGAGGTATTGCAATTGGCCAGACCGGAATACCCAGGGCGCAGTCGATGTTTATTTATAATTTTTCCCGTTTAATTGAATGGCCTGCATCATATAAAAGTGGCGAATTTGTTATTGGTGTTTTGGGCAATAGTACTGTATTTAATGAGCTTGAAACCTTTACGGCATCAAAAAAAGTTGGTAACCAGGATATTTCTGTGGTTAGGTTTAGAGATCCGGCAGAAATTACAAATTGCCATATATTGTTTGTTTCGTTCGGAAAGAGCAACAAAATGGGTGAAGTTTTAACAAAAGTTGGCAACAGAAGTACCTTGATCATAGGAGAGAAAAATGGACTGGTTTCCTCAGGTGCGGCTATAAATTTTGTTATTGAACAAGATAAATTAAAATTTGAATTAAAAGTGGATCATGCCAAAAGCAATGGGTTAAAAGTAAGTTCAAGTTTACAAAACATGGCAATTCTTGTAGATTGATTTGCAACCAAAATAAAAGAACATACTGAAAAAGCGCTTCGAAAACGAGGTGTTTTTTTAATTCTAAGTATTTGCTTGTTTAAATGCTATTCCATATTTCATATGACTTTTCAGCTTGCAAATGGAGCATTTCAAGGCCGTTGATTGTAGTGGCCCCATTTTTTTTACCATTATTAAGAAAAGCAGTCAATGGAGGATTGTAAACCAAATCAAACAACAGGTGTTGCTTACCTACACATTCATAGGGAATATCAGGGTATTCTTCTACCCCTGGATATGTTCCCAATGGAGTTGTATTGATAATCACATTGTATGTTTCGAGAATGTAATTGTCAATGTCCTGGTAAGCAATACAATTTCGACCTTTGGGTTTTCTTGATACAGTCATGAACCGAATATTAAGGGATTCAAGAACATATTTAATTGCTTTTGAAGCACCACCACTACCCAGAATTAAAGCATGCGTATGATGAGGCTTTAGATTTGGAAGTAATGACTGTTTAAATCCATATACATCGGTGTTATAACCAGATAAAAGGATATCATTTTTATTTCTAATGATTTTAATTGTATTTGCCGCGGAGATTTCCCGGGCTTCATCGTGAATACTATCAAGATAAATGAGTACCTGTTCCTTGTAAGGAATAGTTACATTCAATCCAATGAGATCGGAATTTTCTTTTATAACAGTTTCCAGTTTTGTAATGTTATCAATAGGATAATTCTCATAAATTTCATTGGATTTTCCTTCATTTTCGAATTTTTGAGTAAAGTATTTTTTTGAAAATGAATGAGATAGTGGATAACCTATCAGACCATATAACTTCATACTTTGTCTGGGTTTTTACTGGCAATTTTTTCTACTTGCCAGATAATAATGAAACCAATAACAGACATTACAATTGCCAGCAGAAACTGGCTATTGAATCCTGTTTGTTGCTCATACACATATGGCAACACATTTTTTTGTAAAAGCGGCTGTATTTCTCCGTGGCTGTCGGTGTAGGTTGTTACATTAATTTTCCAGGGCCATATTTTATTTAGAGAACCTACCATAAAACCAGCCAACAGGGCTATTGTCAAGTTATGATATTTTTTTAAAAGCCATGATAATAAATTAGAGAAACTTAACAGCCCAATTGCAGCACCAACTGCTAACAGCAACAATATGTCAACTTTAACTTCATTAACAGCATTAAGCACAAATTGATATTTACCCAACAAAAGCAGGATAAAACTGCCTGAAATACCTGGCAAAATCATGGCACAAATGGCCAATGCTCCGGATAAAAACACAAACCAATAGGCGTCCGTCGTTTCGGCTGGTGTAAAAACGGTAATATAAAACGCTATGCCTATTCCGGCAATACCAGATATAATATTGCCCATGTTCCATTTATCAATTTTTTTGGCAACAAAAATTGCTGAGGCAACAATTAACCCAAAAAAGAATGACCACACAAGAATAGGCTGCTTCATCAAAAGCGTTTCAATAATTTTTGCAAGGCTGACAACACTGGTTCCAATGCCAGCAAAAAGGATAAGTAAAAAATAGCCGTTGATATGTGACCAGAAAGAAGAAAATCCTTCTTTAAAAAGCTTTTGTAAAGCCTTGATATTAATCGATTTAATAGAATTTATCAGTTTTTCATAAATTCCTGTTATAAAGGCAATGGTTCCCCCTGAAACTCCAGGAACCACATCTGCAGCCCCCATACCCATTCCCCTAAGAAACCAGCCAATGTATACCTTAACTTTTTTATTCATGGACATTAAATTTTACAGAGGCTGCTAAGATAATATTTAAATTTATTTCCGTGTTATGACATTTTATTAACATTCAATTTATGAACGAAAAGGTTAATTTTTGGAAGGGTTCTGCTTTAAATCAACGGTTAAGGGATCAATTTTTTCACCCCAGTAAACAGTACTGTGCGGGAATGGGATCTCAATACCATTATCGTCAAATGCTTTTTTGAGACGTCTTCGATATTCGCGGCCAACCGTCCACTGCTGGATTGGTTGTGTCTTTATTCTTGCTTTTATGATGACGGCACTGTCACCAAAACTATCAACACCAAATACTTCAATAGGCTCGATGATTTTGTCTTTAAAATCTTCGTCATTTTGTAAATCATCGCCTACCTTTTTCATGATATCCGCTACAACATCGGTATTTTCCTTGTACGCAACACCCATGTCAAATACGATGGCTGACCATTCCTTGGTCATATTGGCAAGTGTATTTATTTTCCCGTTTTGAAATACATGCACTGTTCCCGAAAAGTCACGCAGGGTAATTGTACGTAATTCAATTTTTTCAACAAGTCCTCCTGTCCCGTTGACGATAGCTACATCTCCGGATCGTACCTGGTTCTCGAGTAATACAAAAAATCCGGTTATGATATCCCTCACAAGCTCCTGGGCCCCGAAACCTACTGCAAGACCAATAATTCCAGCACCTGCAATGATGGGACCAATATCAACGTTGAATTTTTTAAGGATCATCATCAGAAAAATGATCCAAATTGTAACTTTTCCTGCTCCGGATATAATTCCGGTAAGTGTATTGATTCTTTTTTCGGATTCAAGGCCGGTGCCATCCAACCGGGAGGTTGCCTTGGTAACAAGGTATTTTTTTAATTTACTGATGGAATAATTTAAAAGACGCACCGCGATGATAAAAACAATGATAATAATAATGATGGAAGGAACATTTAAAACAAGCCAGTTCAATGCATTTTCATAAACCGATGTCCAAAACTCCTGGTTGACAATGGATGTTAACATAATATAATTCTTTAGCCTAAAGTTTGAAGTATCTTACAATAACCGCTCAATACTGAAAAAGTTTATATGGTACTAATGCGAATTTAGTGGAAAGAACTGAGTATAAATAAAGAAATTAATTGCTTAAAAGTGGCAGTGGCAGTAGCAGCAGTAGAAGGAAGTAATAGCAATCTCGTGATTTGCGAAAC
>CAZAMT010000094.1:0-13610 GCA_964486145.1 uncultured Bacteroidales bacterium | reverse complement strand
TTCTGCTATCATTTATACTATTCTTGTGATAGCTCAATTCCGAAGAGCCTTTTGGTAACTATTGATAAAGTCTCTTCGTTACCAACAAAATGATATGTCCGCTGAACATGTTTTACACTTTCTCCCGGCTTGAGTTCCTTTGACGGCGATGAGCTCTCAAGCTCATAAAAAGGCCCGAGTTGACTTCCATCTGCAAGAGGCCCGTCATTGTACGCATTGATAACATCACCCCGGAAAGGTTCTTCCTGAATTTCCCAGGATGAGTTCACATAATGATATTTGGCAGGATCTGCAGGTAATTCAACCTCCAGTACAGTCAGTACATTGTTGACGGGATCATAACTTGCGGCGTAAGGTTTTACCCGTTTGGCAGAAATTCCAATTTTTCCACGGTGTTTGCCGTCAGCCTTAAAATAAATGATGCCGTTTTTAAGTTTTAATCGTTCGTCAGGAATACTGCCAAAGTAATTTTCATTCACAATATAGCCCAGGCTATCTGCAGAACCTGTCTGGTAAGGTAAAATCATAGTTGCTTCCGGTGATGGATGGAACATTCCGAGCATCCAAACAGATAATAAACCGGTATCTTTATTCCAACCATTTTTCCCTGTATTCTTCAATATGTTCGTTGACTGGTAACCAACCACATCAAGGTTTTCAAGAGATATTCCCAAATGATTTCTTATATGTGCCTTCTGCAACAACTCAACGGTTCTTTTGATACTGATTGAAAACCGAAATCCGGCATAGTTTTGTAATTGGGCTGATTTTGAAAACGTTACTGACTTATTGGTTTTGCGAATGAGATTGAAAGGTTCTGTATCAATGACGGATGGTGTTTTCCAGTTTTTAAAGTCAAATGAAACATCAGGCTTAAAAAATATGGCAAATTGGCCGCCTTCAGGACCAAGCCATAGTCGTTCTTCACCTCCATATGGATTAAATTGGGGGTTGATTTCATCAGATTGGATTAATTCGTAGTTGATCCAACCAAAACTATATCCATCCATACCAGCAGCAGTGGAAGTCATTACTCTCCCCTGGTATTCGGGTACCATGATTATCATGGAACTGCTATCCTTATCGGATAGGATGACAGGTGAAACGTGTTGGTTTAAAAAATGGTAATCATAACCAAAAGTACCCTTAGCGGATTCAAGGTTGCCGGTGCGATTACAGCCCCAATATATTATGGGGCATGCAATCGCTATCACCAACCAAATTGATTTGTTAAACATCATTATTTTTATTTGTAAAGTGGTCCATACGTGTTACATGCCCGGTAATCGGAACCTTCTTTATCCATACCAAAGGCATACCACGCACTGGGTCTGAATATTTTTTCTTCAGAAACATTATGCATTGACACCGGGATGCGCAGAATGGAAGCCAGACTAATCAAATCAGCACCAATATGACCGAAACTAATAGCTCCATGGTTTGCACCCCATGTTGCCATAACAGTATAAACATCTTTAAAAGCTCCTTTACCTGTAAGATAAGGTACGAACCAAGTTGTCGGCCAGGTTGGATCTGTACGATCGTTAAGAATCCGGTGAATATCATCGGGTATATCCACGCTGTAACCTTCCGCTATTTGAATGACAGGCCCAACTCCTTTGATAAGGTTTACCCGTGACATGGTAACCGGCATTCCTCCTTTTGACAGGTAACCCGAAGAAAAACCTCCACCACGAAAATATTCGGTTGTAGCCGGATACCAGGTAGTGGCATCCAAGCATTTTTTTACTTCATTCTCGGTTATGTTCCAGTGCTGTTTCATCACCGGTTGTCCATCCTGCGTTTGTTGTCCTGTTCCATCAAGTGTTGCCGAGCCTGAATTAATAAGGTGAATAATGCCGTTTTCTGCCATACCCTCCAGTGACTGACCGGTGACACGTTTCACTGCTTCCGGACTCCAATAGGTTCTAACATCTGCAAATATTTGTGCCCGTCCGGTGAGTAGATGACCAAACAGCATTGGTACGGCATTCAACGAATCATTTTCAGTAGCAACCATAAAAGGCTGACGGATACCGTTCCAGTCAAAAGAAGAATTCAATATTGCCTCCGAAAAATCTCCGTTTGGCAAGTGGTCAGTCCACTGACGTTGCCCCTGGAAACCGGATGCAATTGCGTTGTGGCCCAATGCTTCCTCTCCAAAACCGATGGTGTCAAGCTTTTCATTTCCAACCATTAAATCACGCATGATCATGGTCATTTTCACTACATACTCCCAAATCTGGTCTTTTTCTTTCCTTGAAAATTGTTTTTCGGCCGGATTTTTATCTCCGCCTTCCAGGCAGTTGTCTTTTGTCCATGCCAACGCTTTCATGAATTCATCCTCATCATAAATTTTACGATCAATCCGGCGGGTTATTTCCGTCATGTCAACATATTCATTCCGCATGCCCAGATAATTCTGAAAAACATCTTCGTTTACAATGGAACCGGCAATTCCCATGGAAACCGCACCTATTGAAAGGTATGATTTACCTTTCATGGTTGCAACTGCGAGTCCGGCTTTTGCAAAACGAATCAGTTTTTCCTGAACATCCCCGGGTATTTCAGTATCACCGGCATCCTGCACATCCTGGCCATAAATACCAAATGCGGGTAAACCCTTTTGGTTGTGTCCGGCCAATGCAGCCGCGAGATAAACAGCACCCGGTCGTTCCGTTCCATTGAATCCCCAGATAGCTTTAGGGATTATAGGATTCATGTCAATGGTCTCTGTGCCGTAACACCAACAAGGAGTAACTGTTAAGGATACCCCTACCCCGCTTTTCTCAAATTTTTCAGCGCAACGTGCAGCCTCTGCAATACCTCCAATGCAAGTGTCAGCAATGATGCATTCCACATTGCTGCCATCGGCATGTTTCAACTTGGTTTCGTAAAAGGATGCTACATTCTTCGCCATATTCATCACCTGATCTTCCAGCGATTCACGAACGCCATCCCTGCGTCCGTCAATCACAGGACGAATGCCAATTTTTGGTAAAGTTCCTTCTAATCTATTCATTGGTAACATTTTTTGATTTATAAAGAATTTCTCATAATTAATTTTGTTGGAATAATTTGTCGAATCTTTTCCTTTGATTTCACAAAAGAAGCTGCCCGTCGTCCCATGAGGCTAAAATCAGTTGAAATTGATGTTATGCCCTGGTCTATAACTTCATACAAAGGCGTATCATTGTAAACAATGATGCCAATTTCACTACCAATTGCCAATTTCTTCGATCTTGCATGCTGAAGGATTTGTACAAGGTCCTTCTGACGAAAAATCAGGTAAGCATGGCCAGCCCGGATGGCAGTTTCGTTGATTTTTTCAATTTTATTGCAAGGCTTGTTTATCTCACTGCAAAACAATTCAAAATAATTTAACGTGATCTGCGGATGAACAGAACCCCTGGGGTATACATAATTCAACTGGTGATATTTCCTGAAAGCAGGTTCAGCATCACGAAAACAATTGGAAGCCTGTTCACCGAAATTCTGGCAAACATACGCGTATCTTTCCGCCTTAAAATCGCCCCAATCAAGAATAAGCAATTTGTTTGGATCAATCTTTCTTAATACATCTGCAATTTTTTCATTGTTGAAATTCATAACAATGTAAACATTGTATTTGCCAATGCTATCGAGAATGACGGTTTCAAAAACACGGAAATTATAATGGTGAAAACCCAGATCTACCTGATAATTTTCAGGCAGATGCTCAATAAATGAATTATACAAAACATCTTTGAAAGGGGAATAAGAGTCAAGAAACATAAACACCTTGTTGTTCGAATCAGCCACCCTGTATTCTTTGGCCGGTGTAGACTGAATGAGACCGCGTCTGCGCAATTCAGAATATGCTTTAAAAACCGTGTCCCTTGAAACGTTGAGTTCGTTACTTAACTGATTAACAGATGGCAGTGCATCTCCGATTGCGTAGTCTCCATTATTAATCGCGTTGCTTATGGCATCAATAATCTGGGCTTGTTTGGTTGAATTCAGAGATGAATCGATGTGAAAGCTCATTTTAGTCATCCTTCTATACTGTGCTGTTCTGTGCTGATGTAAATATAAAAAAATTCTATTAGAAAATGAATTTTTTATCATTGAGTTTAAAATCCGGGGAAAAGATTAGGTAAAGCATTTGTTTCATAGCTAACAATCTGCCAGGTAGACTTAGTGAGAAAATGCCATTTATTGAAATTCCATAAGATTTGAACGAATCAATACATATACAATCAATAAGATAAAAACGCTATCAAAAATATCAATCGATGGTTTTATCAATGTCACGAAGGTGAAGATTCAACGCTTTCACTGAAATCTGAATCTCCCTGATGGAAAGAGAAAGAGACAGGATCAACAATACCAGGGCAATTCCAAATGTATAAACCGCGGCGTTGTAAAAATCAACATAGATTAAAAACATGGAAACCACACAAAGCAATAAACTGGCCAACCCCATGATTTGCATGTTGCGGATAAGCGAAAGTCTTGACCGGAGATTTTTAATTTGTCCAATTAATATACCGCTTGGATTTTCAAGATACTTATCCCTCAATCCTCTTACCAGGGAAGCAATGGCGAGAAATCGATTGGTATATGCCAGCAACAGCAGCGATATGGCTGAAAACAATAAAGCGGGTGTGGTTAAGGTTAATTTCATAATCAGTATAAATGAATGAGAATAGTGTCATTTATTTTCATTGATAATTCCTTCCGTTTGTCCGAGAATGATCATTCATTTCTCCAAAAGTATGATCGATGAAAATTCCACAGTAAAAATAACCTTTTTCAAAAAAAATACCACCCAAATCAATAGATCGGGCGGTATATCTAATCATAAACCTAAACCTTACCTACTTTCTTTCTGCTTTTGAAGTGAAATAATCCACACTGATTTTACCAGGACCATAAACCAGAATTGTAAATAACATAATCATATAGTACAATGGTATTTCAAAGCCGTTATCTCCTGCACTAAATCCATTTCCCGCGTGAACAGTAAAAATAGCCACAAGCATAACAATGATAAGCGGAATGGAAATAACCCGATTCAGTAATCCCAGGGTTAAAAGTACTACACCCGCTGCTTCCGTACCTGCTGCCAGATATGCATTCAGCGTTGGTAATGGATAATTCATGCTTGCGAACCAATCCGCAATTGCTCCAATATCAGCCCATTTATTCCTGGCAGGCATGTAGAAGCCATAAGCTAAAATTAATCGCATAAACAACAGCGGTAAATCTTTTAGTAAGCTAACTGCTTTCACAAAATTTTGATAATATCTCATGGCACCAATGTTTAACGTGTTACAATAAAAAGATGATATGTTGCTTTATGGGTTATAAATATGCATTACCTTTTATAACCCATCAGAAATTTTTGCTGATACAGAAGGTTTAAGAACTGCTTAATTTTGTTTTTTGCTTCCTCTTTGTTTGTTATACCAAATAAATTTTGTAAATCCGGTAGAATTTCATTTAAGGTTTTCTTTTCATGATGCATTTGCTCAATGAGGTAAACAAGCAGAACAGAAAGGTTTAAGAAATTAACATTCCCCGTATTTTTTTCACGGAATACTAAAAGGTAGAAATTTCCTTTATTCTTTACTGATTCGTGTGCAGTCATCAGGTGAACAGGATATTCCAATTGAATAATCCGAAATTCCGGGGTGAAAACAAGTTGATCCTGAAGCATATCTCCGGATTCGGTATAAGCTGAAATTTCTTCATCCGGCATGGTGTGTATTTCAATTTCAATCCATTCAAAATGTAATAAATCGTTTAGGTAAGGACGCTTCAATTTTTTATGGTATGCATTGTCCCGTACAAAATCATAAAATTCATTTGGCAGCTTCCACACCTGGGGTGTTTGTGCATTGTGACTAACAAGAAAATCATCAACCAGGTTGTCCCACTCCTTTTGAGTGAGAATATCCAGTGTTATGGGATACGCTTGTTCGAGGGTATTATTGATTACATTTCTCACGAGTCTGCGGTAGTGGTGCAGTCGGTTTTGCTTTACCCCCGGAATCTGCACCTGTTCACCGGTGCGGCAATAGGTTGCCAGGGAATGTTGTGCGGTTCGCGTTTCATCCAACAGTTTCATGATACACCTCCCACTTTTTTGATGTAATTTGCTCCAACAATGATAGTTCACGGGATAGCTGCGGAACATCATTGAAATTGTAATCCCTTTCCAATAAGACAGGTACCGGTTTCATCTGCCCAATGGTCCATTCAAACAACTCATACACCCGGTCAATGATGGGTTGCCCGTGTGTGTCGATAATCAGGTCGGGCTCCACCTGTTCATGTCCTGCCATGTGAATATATGCCACCCGTTCCAGCGGCAGTTGTTGAATAAATTCTTTTGGATTATACTGGTGATTAAAGGCGTTGACATAAACATTATTAACATCAAGCAATAACTGGCAGTCAGCTTCCTCCACAATGTTTGAAATGAATTCAACTTCTGTCATTTCGGCCGCCACCGGTGTATAATAGGAAACGTTTTCAATCGCTATTTTTCTTTCAAGAATTTCCTGTACTTCTTTTATTCGTGACGCCACATGTTTTACGGCATCCTCCCTAAACGGAATGGGAAGTAAATCATATAAATGTGCATTTTGCGATTTGGTATAACTCAAGTGTTCTGAAAATATCTTAACCTGGTATTGTTGCAGGAAGGTTTTGAGTTTCTTCAGGAATTCGTAATCAAGATCCTCGGGACTACCGATTGATAATGATAAACCGTGGCATGTAACCGGGAATTTTTCGGCAGCCGCATCCAGTTTTTTCTTCCAGAAGCCCCCCATTTCAATCCAGTTTTCCGGAGCCATCTCAATGAAAACCGGTTCAAAATGTTTTTTTTCAATGATTACATCTGCAAGGTCTCTCCGAAATCCTATGCCAACATGTTTATTCATACTCGGTAATTTTTTAAATTCGTATCAACATTTCTGATAATACAACAGGAAGCTTAAAAACTCCCTGCTGTATAAAACATCTAACTACCCACATTTTCCTTCGCCACACTTCGATTCAGATGTTTTGTCTTTTTTTGCTTCCTTTTTTCCTTCTTTTTTATCTGATTCTGATTTTGCGGAAGCTTTTTTGGAATCTTTCGAGGCTTTTTCTGTTTTGTCTTTGCCATCTTTTTTAGCTTCCTTTTTTTCATCTTCACCGCATTTTCCTTCACCACATTTTCCTTCACCACATTTCAATTCACTGAATTTGATAGTCGTCATTCCTTCAGCGGCTTTTGCTGCATCAAATGGTGACTGATTCTGTTCCAGTAATTCGGAACGAAGCTCGGCACCTGAACCTAAATCTGAATAATCAAACAAGTCTCCTGAGTTAGCATTCAATGGGTTAAGACCTATTAATGAACCTGTTAACAATGCTCCTGATACAAGTGCTGTTTTTTTCAAATTTTTGTTTGTTTTCATAATGATAATTTTAAATTTTATATTTATTTAGACTAATTATATGTTTAGACGCAAAAAATTTTACTTCCTTACATTTTTTATGAAAAAAATCAGTTTTTTTTCAACTTGGTATTGATTAAGTCGTTGATTGCCGACTTATCTTCCTGGGAGAGATGGCATCCATTGTAACCTTGCTGGATTTTAAAGTTTCGATATTTCACATATTCATTTATCACTTTCACATCCTTTTCATATCGCTTACAATATTTACATGACAAAATATGCATTTTCAATTCGATGTTTTCAAGAAACGTTAAACGATCTTCCTGAGCTTTTGATGTTAAAAAAGCAGCTTTATCACAAGAGATCATCCATTTGCTCATCAGAGCCATCATTCTCATTTTAAAAACTTTTGCCATTTCAGTTAAACCATTTTTTTTCAATACATTCCCTTAGTTGCAACCGGGCCCGATGTAAAATAACCCATAAATTGGACGTTGTAATACCAATTTCATTACAAATTTCTTCATTCGAATTTTCTTCTATTACTTTTAGTGTGAATGTAGCTGCCCATTTATCGGGTAACCGGGACATACATTGTTGGAATATTTCTTTAAATTCATCTGAATCAATACTAAAATTTTTGTCGGCTTCCCAATCCATTGGAACAGAACCCGGTTTCCAGTGACCTTTGAATGGTTGTTCCTGTCGGAATGGTGTTTCCCAACCATTTATTTCAAATGAATTATATGCTTCATTATCCTCATTTTTAGTGGAGGCTTTTCTGTAGTAGTCAACAATTTTTCGTTTCAGGATGGAAATAAGCCATGTGCGTTCCGAGCTTTCTTTCCTGAAATTTTTTAATGATTTCAGTGCTGCAAGAAACGTTTCCTGGACCAGGTCCCGGGCTTTATCTTCATTGAAAGTTCGGCTAATGGCAAAATTGAACAGGTAATCACCGTGTTGTTCAACCCAAGTAGAAGGATTTATATTTCCATGTTGTTCTTCTGCCATTGTTTATATCTTCGACCTGAAATATACTGATTTTTTTTACTATCAGTCAACAACAACAACAAAATTTGAAAATAATTAACATTCAGGCATTCAATTGTTACATATCAATTTCAATCTGATTTTTCAACAAGTCTTCCATGTTTTCCCTTTTTCTTATTAGAAAATCTTTTCCATTATGCACAAAAACTTCCGCCGGACGATAACGGGAGTTGTAATTGGATGCCATTGCAAAGCAATAAGCTCCGGCATTGTGAAAAGCAAGAATGTCACCTTCGGTAATTTCGTTGATTTTACGATTCCAGCCAAAAGTGTCGGTTTCGCAAATGTAACCAACAACGGTATAGATCCGTGTTTTTGCATTAGGTTTTGAAATATTGGTAATCTGATGGTACGAATCGTAAAACATGGGACGGATGAAATGGTTTAATCCTGAATCAACACCGGCAAATACGGTTGCCATGGTTTGTTTGATGACGTTCACACGGGTAAAGAAGTAACCCGATTCACTAACCAGAAACTTGCCCGGTTCAAAAATAAACGTTACTTCTTTTCCATAACTTTCGCAAAACGATTTGTACATTTTTGAGATCTCACTGCCAAATTGTTCAATATCCGTAGCAATGTCATCCTGTTTGTATGGTACTTTAAAGCCACTGCCAAAATCGATATAATCCAGGTCTTTAAAGTTTTTAGCTGCATCCTGTAATACCTGCGTTGCCTTGAGAAATACTTCAACATCCAGAATATCGGAACCTGTGTGCATATGCAAGCCATCAACGCGCATGTTGTTTGCTTCAATTACCCTTAACAAGTGAGGTAGTTGGTAAATGGAGATCCCGAATTTTGAATCGATGTGTCCGGTTGATATTTTAGAATGTCCGCCAGCCATGATATGCGGATTTATGCGAATTCCAATCGGAATTTTATTACCATATTTATGGCCAAACTGTTCCAGGATTGAAATGTTATCAATATTGATTCGTACCCCCAATTCAATCCCCTGATCAATTTCTTCGAGAGATACACAATTGGGAGTAAACATAATGTCCTGTGGAGCAAAACCAGCTTTCAATCCTAACTGAACTTCCTGAACAGAAACGGCATCAAGTCCTGCTCCCAATCCCGCAAAAACTCTCAAAACATTGATGTTGGTAAGGGCCTTGCAGGCATAATTGATTTGCACCTTTGTGCCCTTAAATGAATTTAGTAAACGATTGTATTGATTTTTCATAACGCTGGTATCATACACATACAAAGGCGTATCGTATTTACTGCATAAATCAAATACATCAACTCCCGATATTTGATACTTGCTGTTTACCAATTTCATTGTTGTTGCTTTTTTTAGTTGTTATACCTGTTCTTATAAAAAAGAAGATGTCAAAAAATAAAATGGTTATGAAAGTTTTACTTTCCCTCACCCCCTATGTCCGCTAAAAGCGATAATTTCATGCGTACAGCGGGTTGCTTTTCTCCTGTAACAAAGTTAGAGGGGATACTGTGAACAGAACCTATCAGACACCTACCCTGTCTCAAATTTACAATGTTATCTCTTTTTTGGTTGATTGTATCCTTTTTGCTTTGCCACATCCTCCAGCCGCTTTTGGAAACTGGACTTCTTTTTTGGTTTTGCCTTTTTGGCTTCCAGCTTTTTCAGCAAGGCTTTCTCATCAATTGATTTTTTTGATATTGCATTTTGACCAATGGTTATCAAATTTGCCAATAAATAGTAGTAAGTAAGGCCTGCTGAAAAACTGTTCAATATGAACATGAACATCACGGGCATCACGTACATCATTCCTTTCATTCCAGGCATTTGAGTGCTGGTGGTTGTTGTATTGCTCATGCGCATACTGATCATGGTGGAAATTGTCATCAAAAGGGTAAACAAACTCAGATGATTTCCAAAAAACCGTGTAATAAGCGGTATGTTTCCGCTCCATTCGATGATTGCATCATATGTTGATAAATCATCAGCCCAGAGAAACCCTTCCTGTCGCAATTCGATGGAAGCAGGGAAAAACCGGAACATGGCAATCAGAATCGGCATTTGCAGCAACATAGGCAAACACCCTCCCATCGGATTTACACCTGCTTTACGATACAGACTCATGGTAGCCTGCTGGCGTTCCATGGCTTTTTCCTTTGGAATTTTTTCATTGATCGCATCTATCTGCGGTTTTAATACCCGCATTTTAGCCTGTGAAAGATATGATCGGTATGTTAAAGGAAACAAAGCCACTTTTATAATTAAGGTTAATATCAATATAATGATCCCGTAATTGGAGATGAAGTTGTTCAGGAAATTAAAAATGGGGATGATAACGTACCGGTTAATGATTTTACTCAGGAAACCTCCAACATCAACAAGTGACTGCAATTCAAGATCTTCAAATTGTTTTAATGTGTTGTAATGGTTTGGCCCCAGGTAAAACTGCATGGGAATGCTTGTGTTACTTGGATCGTCGAGAGGGATTCCAATTTCGGCCCGGAAATTTTTCATGTATTTTTTGGTTTCCGATAAATCTATTTCCCTCACCTCGGCATTGGAGAAATGGTCTTGCGCTATCAGGGCCGACGAAAAAAACTGATTTTTAAAGGCTATCCATTTTACCCTTGTAGGAATACTTTCTTCCTGCATTTCTTTGTTTGATCTTCCCCGAAAATGCTCTACTTCATCCTGGTAATGCTTATAGTAAACCGTTGCATAATTATTTATTGCTTCCTCTCCACGTTCCAGCGCCGGAGCATAAATTTCCCAGTACAGGTCGATGTTGGATACATTTTGGTCAATAACATTTTCAAGGCCTACGAGTTGAATATTAAAATCAACCATATATGAACCCGGAACCAGTGTATAAACATAATCGATGTATTTACCTTCATCTACCGTCAATCTCATGGTAACCGATTTCGCTTTATCATCCGCAATAATTGAACTCTGGGAATTCTGGGGTTCAAAAAACAACTCACCGGTTGATATAGATCGTCGTTGTGCAAAGAAATTGATACTAAACACGGTTGAATCTCCCGTGAAAAGAATAAGCGGCTCTTCACTATACGTTTTGTATTTTTTAAGTTCAGCACTGAAAATACGACCTCCTTTGTTGGTTATTTGCAATTTAACAAGGTCATTTTCAATGGTAACCATCTCCTCGTCACCTGTTGCTGCGTTTCCAAAAACGCCATACTGATCAATGATGGCTGCTCTTCGCTCAGAATCAGGTATTGCATTTTCCTGTTGTTGTCTTTCTGCTTCTTCCTCATTCTCTTCTTCCCGCATTTGCCTTGCCTGCGCTGCTTCTCTTTCGGCTTCACGGGCCTGCACACGTGCAATGGAATCACGATAGCGTTCTTGCCTTTCAATTTCTTCCTCACTCGGCTTATTCAAAACTGAAAAGATGATGAAAATACCTGCAATTAATAAAAATCCAATGACTGTATTCCTGTCCATGCTGTTAAATACTCCTTTATCTTTATTATGATATTGTTGCCTTAATAAAATGTACAAACAATGGATGTGGATTTAGTACGGTGCTGCTGTATTCCGGATGGAATTGCACACCAATAAACCACTTGTGATTGATGTATTCCATGATTTCAACCAGACAGGTATCCGGGTTATAACCCACTGATATCATTCCTGCTTTTTCAAAATCTTCTAAGAAATCATTGTTAAATTCATATCGGTGACGATGTCTTTCTGATATTTCTTTTTTGTTGTAAGCCTGAAATACTTTTGAATCCCTTTTTACAATACAGGGGTAAGCACCCAGCCTCATTGTTCCGCCCTTCTCGGTTACTCCTTTTTGTTCTTCCATCAAATCAATGACAGGAAATTTTGTTTTCCTGGACATTTCTGTAGAATGCGCATGACCCATTTTCAGTACATTCCGCGCAAATTCAATTACTGCGCACTGCATCCCCAGGCAAATGCCCAGAAAGGGAATGTTTTTTTCTCTGGCATATTTAGCTGAAGCAATCTTACCATCAATACCCCTGTCCCCAAATCCGGGTGCAACCAGAATGCCTTTAAAGGTTTTCAGTAGTTCGTCCGCATTATCATCGTTGATATCTTCCGAATGAACAAGGTATAGGTCAACATAACAGTTATTGACAACTCCGGCATGCACAAATGACTCCATGATTGATTTGTAGGCATCAGGCAACTCTACATATTTTCCAATAAGGGCAATTTTCACCCTGGTTTTGGGGTTCTTTAGTTTTTTAACAAATTCACGCCAGGGCTTCAAATCAGGTGTGGTTTCGGAAACAGGCAATCCCAGTTTCCTCAGAACAATCACATCCAGCTTTTCATCCAACATGCGCAAAGGCACCTCATAAATGGTAGTGACATCAATCGACTGGATTACAGCATTATTTTCAACGTTGCAGAAAAGTGCAACCTTCTTACGAATATCCATTGTTAAGTCTTTTTCTGTCCGTAAAACCAGAATATTCGGCTGAACACCATTTTCGAGCAAGGTTTTCACTGAATGCTGGGTGGGCTTTGTTTTCAATTCTCCGGATGCAGCTAAATATGGCACCAATGTCAGGTGAATCACAAGAGTATTATGCTCACCAAGTTCCCATTTTAACTGTCGCACAGCTTCAATATAAGGCAGGGATTCAATATCACCAACCGTACCTCCAATTTCCGTTATTACAAAATCATAATCTGATTTTCTGCCAAGTAGCTTTATTCTTCGTTTTATTTCATCGGTAATGTGCGGTATAACCTGAACAGTTTTTCCCAGATAATCGCCTTTTCGTTCTTTATTAATTACCGCCTGATATATTCTACCCGTAGTTACATTATTGGCCTGGGATGTTGGCATTCCAAGAAATCGCTCATAATGCCCAAGATCAAGATCGGTTTCGGCACCATCTTCGGTAACATAGCATTCACCGTGTTCATATGGATTCAAGGTACCGGGATCAACATTGATATATGGATCCAATTTTTGAATGGTAACTTTGTAACCCCTTGACTGAAGTAGTTTTGCCAATGATGCTGAAATAATTCCTTTACCAAGTGATGAGGCCACTCCTCCGGTAACAAATATGTATTTTGATGTTGCCAATACAGAAAATTTTAAAAAAATTTGTGGCAAAAGTAATTAATAATATTTTAACCTGATGTATTCGCATTTATTAAATTTG
>CAZAMT010000093.1:0-13625 GCA_964486145.1 uncultured Bacteroidales bacterium | reverse complement strand
TTTGAAACTTTTGTTTTGAAATTGAGTTGCTTTTATTAAGACAGATATCGAATCTCTGGGTTAAAAGCGAACATTTAACGATTTTTTCTACTTTTCTTTGGATTAAAAAAACATTCAGGTATGATATTTGATTTCTTTTTACAAAGAAAATACCGTTATTATGAACTTTCTTGCACATATATATCTCTCAGGAACATCAGATGAGATTCTGGTTGGGAATTTCATTGGAGATTATGTGAAAGGCAATAAGTTCAATGACTATCCTGATAAAATTAAAGAAGGCATTCTCCTGCACAGGCAAATTGATAATTTCACGGATACCAATGACATCGTGCGCGAAACAAAAAGTCATTTCCAAAGCAGTTACGGAAAATACGCCGGAATCATTGTGGACATTGTTTACGACCACTTTTTAGCGAACAACTGGAAAAAATACAGCGATATGGGTCTTGAAAGCTTTATTTCCCGGTTATTCCATACATTAACAGGATTTGTATATGTATTCCCGGCTTCCGTGAATAGTTTTTTTCCAAGCTTTGTGACTAATAACTGGCTGGGCAGATATATCACACTGAATGGAATTGAAGGAGTGCTAAATGGGATGTCACAAAAAACATCATTGCCAAATGAGACCAAAAGCGCCATGCATACCCTTGTCTCAAAATACACACAAATTGAGGATGAATTCAATAGCTATTTCCCGGAAATAATTGATTTTGTTGAAAGTTCATATGAGGTAAATTTGCGCGGCCATTTCAATCAAAAAATATTTCCCGTTGCCTCCTAAGCTGGCGCCTATCGCATTCTTTCCATTCTTTCGGCATCCAGCCGCAGGAAAATAAACAGTAAAATTGTAAATGCCCATAAGGAACTACCTCCGTAACTAAAAAATGGCAGAGGTATACCAATTACCGGAAATAACCCGATGGTCATTCCAATGTTAATGGTTACATGGAAAAACAGGATGGAAACCACACCATATCCATAAATACGATTAAATGCTGTTTTTTGTCGTTCGGCAAGAATGACAAGCCTCACAAGAAGTATTATAAATAAAATGATAACCGTACTGGTACCTAAAAAGCCCCATTCCTCACCAACGGTGCAAAAGATAAAATCGGTGCTTTGTTCGGGAACAAATTTGTACTTGGTCTGGGTACCTTGCAAAAATCCCTTACCACTAAATCCCCCGGAGCCAATGGCAATTTTCGATTGCTGAACATTGTACCCTGCACCCTGTGGATCCTCTTCAATGCCCAATAAAATATTAATTCTTTTTTGTTGATGGGGCTCCAAAACATTGTTTATAGCATAATCAACTGAATACGTAAACCCTATTGAGACGAGCATCAAAACAAGGATTAAGATGACATACTGAATTTTGTGCTGAAATGCAAGAATAAGGTAAATCAATACTGAAATACCCAAACAGACAAGCAACAAAATATATTTTGAATACCCCAGGTCAAGATTCTTATTAACAAATAATGCCGCGGCATAAAGCAATCCAAAAATAACTGCTGCATTGAAAACATGTTTAGGCTTTTTACTCATTATCCAGTACACCAAACCTGCAAACGCAATCATAACAAGGGTAAGTACAAAAACCTCCAGAACCAGAGACATGATAAACAACGCCCCGAGATAAACAGCAATTAATGGAATAACAGGAGAAAGTCCCTCCCTGTACAAAACCAGAATAAAGACAAAATATACAATGGAAGAGCCCATATCAGGCTGAAGAGCAATGAGAGCTGCCGGAGCCAGGATGATCAAAACAATTTTCAGGTACGATTTTATGTTTTGTAGTCTAAAATTATACGTGCTCATGAATTTGGCCAGTGCCAATGCCGTTCCGATTTTGGCGAATTCGGAAGGTTGAATCTGAATGCCACCCAGTACAATCCATGACTTAGCCCCGTTGACTTCCTTACCAATCACCAAAACCGCCAACAGGAGAAAAATGGTAAATCCATAAATTACATATGCAAAAAATGAATAAAAACGTTCATCAATAATCATAACAAAAAATGCCAAACCAATCGCGGCAATGATCCAAATTAACTGTTTCCCGTATCGTTGAGAAAAATCAAAAATACTGTGATGCTCAGGATTGTAAACGGCTGCATAAATATTGATCCATCCCAGCAATATCATCACAAGGTAAATGATAATAACAGGCCAGTCAATGGTTGTAAGTACATTTGCTCTTCTATTCATTATTCTTTGCTGTAATCAATATTTGCGTTCAACATCCGTTGTTCAATCCAGTTCCTGGAATACGAAATGGTGTCAGTGAGATATTTTTCAATCATTAAGCTGGCAACCGGGGCTGCATATGTGGAGCCAAACCCCCCGTTCTCAATATATACCGAGATGGCAATTTTGGGGTTCTCCCTGGGTGCAAATGCTACAAAAATCGAATGGTCTTCACCATGTGGATTTTCGGCCGTTCCGGTTTTCCCACAAACAGTAATATCCGGTATTCGTGCAATTCTTGCAGTACTGCCTGCCCCGCCATTCACAGCAGCTTCCATGCCTTCAATCACAACTGCAAAATGAGAAGTATCAAATGCTGTATGCTGTTTTTCCATGAACCTTGGATCAATTTCATCTTTCCCCACAATTGATTTTATAACATGTGGCCGGTAAAAATAACCTTTGTTAGCAATGGCACACGTCATATTTGTCATTTGTATGGGGGTAATAGCCAGTTCGCCCTGTCCAATAGCAAGAGAAATTACAGTAATGAATTTCCACCGGTTTTCACCATAAATGCTATTATACAGAGATGAACCCGGAACCGATCCGCTCAATTCATTGGTGAAATCAGTCTGAAGTTTTTGACCAAATCCGAATGACATCACACGTTCCTTCCAATTATCAAGGGCCTCAGCAGAATTTGCAAATTTAGGATCTTCGATTAGTCTGCGAAATACATTGCAAAAATAGGTATTACATGAATTTTGAATGGCTTCTGGTAAATTGAGGGGAGTACGATGTGAATGGCACCCAACCCGAACGCTGCCATAGTAATAACCCAGATCACAGTAATATTTGGTCGATATTCCCACCCGTTCTTCTTCAAGGCCAACAAGGGCATTCACGAGTTTAAATGTTGACCCTGGAGGATACTGGGCCATCAATGCCCTGTTAAACAAAGGCTTGAGTGTATCCTGCAACAAGCGGATGTAATTTTTAGTCCGTACTCTTCCTACCAAAAGATCCGGAGAATAGTCAGGTGCTGAAACCAGTGCAAGAATTTCGCCCGTGGAAGGCTCAATGGCAACAATACTGCCGCGAAAATTATCCATGAGTCTCTCTCCGTATTCCTGAAGATCAGAATCAATAGACGAAACCAGGTTTTTTCCGACCACTGCCGGTTCGTTGTAACGACCCTCTTCATAAGGTCCCTGAACCCTGCCATGAACATCAACATTGTAGACTTCCTTACCTTTTTCACCGCGCAGATGTGTTTCATAGGTTTTTTCTATTCCGCTGATTCCTATATAGTCGCCCATGCTATAGTATTTGTCCCGTTCGATTACTTTATCATTTACCTCTCCCACATACCCCAGCACATGGGCGGCAATATTTCTTGCATATTTGCGCAGGGTTCGCGGTTGAACATAAAATCCTGGAAATTTGTATAACTTTTCCTGCAATACCGCATAAGTTTCGGGTGAAAGCTGCTTAATAAAAGGGTCTCTGCGGGTTCGCGGGTCGTATGCTTTGGAAATTCCGTTCATTAATTGTTCTTTGCTGATGTCAAGAATATCAATCAATTCAAGAGTATCAAATTTCTGAAGCTGAAAGGGTGAAATCATTAAATCGTATGCAGCCTGATTATAAACCATTAATTCACCGTTCCTGTCGTAAACGAGACCCCTTGCAGGAAACAATGTAACAACCCTGCGTGAATTATTTTCGGCTGATATCCTGTACGATTTATCAACTACCTGTAGAAAAAACAGGCGAACGATAAAAATCATCCCGATAAGGATTACAATTCCTCCAATAATATATTTTCTAATCGAATATTGTTCCATGTTATTTTCTGAAAACCAGGTATTGGCTTATAACCACAATTAATGTTGAAAATAAAGTACTTGCTGCTACTCTTAATAACGTGTGAAAGAATCCGCTTAGTCTGAATACCTCAGCAAAAAACAACACAAAATGATGCAAAAAAATGAGTGCCAGGCTGTATTTGAAGAACCATTCGAAACCATAGTAGTATATTCGGGGATATGAACCGGAGCCATAACCATCTCTTGGCGATAAAACATTTAATACAAAGGGTCTGAAAAATGCCATAAACACCGTTGCAAAAGCATGTATCCCCGGCGTCTGCGAAAACAAGTCAATGGACAGGCCCAACAAAAAGGCAATCACGAGTAACAGCCAATTTGGCGTCTCAAAGGGCAATAGCAAAACAAACAAAACATAAACGTAAGGATTAAGATATCCGCTTATCTGGATATTGTTAAAGATAAGAACCTGAAACAAAACCAAAACAGCAAAGCGTAATAAATTTCTTGGTAAAACTTTAATCATTTGTTGTTACTTCCTCCAGGATGTTTTGTTCTTCTTTTAAAAAATTTTGTACAAGATATACATTTGATAAACTCTTAAAATCATTGGCCAGGTCAACTTCAATTTCATAAAAATTCCCTCCCTTAACACTGAAATCAGAAATGATTCCAATGAAAATACCTTCCGGGAAAACAGATGAAAATCCACTGGTAACAATGCTGTCGCCAGGAGTTATTTTAACATGGTAGGGAATTTCCTTTAGAATTACCGTTCTGTAATTAATTCCATTCCACGTCAGTGGGCCAAATGCATTATTTTTTTTAATTTTAGAACTGATATTCAAATTTGTATTTAACAGAGATATCACGGATGAAAAATGGGATGAAACATCTTCAACGATTCCCACAACACCATTAGCGGATATCACACCCATATCCGGCTCCACACCGTGTATGGAACCCTTGTTTAAGGTAATAAAATTGTGCTGTTTGTTGGCTGAGTTATTAATTACACGAGCCTTAAAAAATCGGTAATGGGGGAAATATGATGAATCGATATTGATAAACTCAACCAGGCTGGTGTTATAATCATTTCTTAACAAGTTTCGTAATTCAAGATTCTCTTGAATAAGCTGATGATTTGCTTCACGAAGTGACATATAGTGCCTGAAGTTGTCAAAAACCGAGTAAACATTTCCTTTAATTGAACGAAAAGTATTATTGAATACCGAACGTTGAAAAGAATTGTTGTTTACAATAAATGTTAAAGACAGAAACTCCAGGATTATGAACAATACAATGAAATGATTTTTCAGTATAAACCGGAGCAGGTTTCTCATTTCTTTTTATGGTCTTAACAGAATTATCTTAATAAAAACGAAAATTTATCCGTGTTTTTCAGTGCAATACCCGTACCTCTGGCAACCGCGTGCAACGGATCTTCGGCAACATGAAATGGTATACTGATTTTATCGGTCAACCTTTTATCCAGCCCCCTCAGCAGCGCACCTCCACCTGCCAGGTAAATTCCACGATTTACAACGTCAGCGTACAATTCAGGTGGCGTTTGTTCCAGTACAGCCAATATGGCTGTTTCAATCTTCGATAACGACTTATCAAGGCAATGTGCTATTTCCTGGTATGAAATCGGTATTTCTATTGGCATCGCAGTCATCAAATTTGGTCCCCTCACATTAAAATCCGGAGGGGCATTTTCGATATCGGGCAATGCCGCGCCAACGGACAATTTGATATCCTCGGCTGTACGCTCTCCAATTTTGATATTGTGCTGGTGTCGCATATATGATTGTATATCGGTTGTAAACCCATCTCCGGCAATTCGGATTGACTGGTTACAAACGATACCACCGAGAGCGATAACTGCAATTTCCGTTGTTCCACCTCCAATATCCACAACCATGCTTCCCTGGGGCGCTTCAACGTCAATACCAATACCAATCGCTGCTGCCATAGGTTCGTAAATCATGTACACATCGCGTCCTCCAGCATGTTCGGACGAATCTCGTACAGCTCTGATTTCCACCTCAGTACTTCCCGACGGGATACAAACAACCATCTTTAAAGACGGATTAAACATTTTGGCTTTAGGGTTGATCATCTTAATCATTCCACGGATCATTTTTTCGGCAGCATCAAAATCTGCTATAACCCCATCGCGCAATGGACGAATCGTTTTAATGTTTTGATGGGTCTTCCCATGCATTTGCCTCGCCCTGTTACCGATGGCAATTAATTCCCCTGTATGCTGATCAACAGCAACAATGGAAGGTTCATCCACAACAATCTTATCATTGTGAATGATGATTGTATTAGCAGTTCCTAAATCAATCGCAATTTCCTGTGTTAAAAATGAAAATAACCCCATACTACAGAATTATAATAAAATATTAATGTTTAAAATGTCTTACTCCGGTAAATACCATGGACATTCCATGTTTGTTACAATAATCAACTGATTCCTGATCCCTGACAGAGCCACCCGGCTGAACTACCGACTTGATTCCAACACCATCAGCAATTTCCACACAATCCGGAAACGGGAAAAAAGCATCCGAAGCCATTACAGTGCCTTGCAATCTGAAACCAAACGATTCAGCTTTTTGAATGGCCTGGTTTAGTGCATCAACCCGTGAAGTTTGTCCTACTCCGCTGGCTACCAATTGCTTGTTTTTGGCTAAAACAATGGCATTTGACTTGGTATGTTTAACGATAATATTAGCAAATTCGAGATCGATTAACTCTTGTTCTGTGGGATTCGCTTTTGTAGCAATCTTCATATCTTCCTTCTTTTCTGCACTTATGTCCCTGTCCTGGTAAATAACTCCGTTCATCATGCTACGAAACTGTTGTTTAGGAAAATTATTGTTTTTCAACGCCAAAATAATCCTGTTCTTCTTTTGTTTCAACACCTGAAGTGCATCCTGATGATATTCCGGTGCGATGATTACTTCAAAAAACAGTTTATGAATTTCTTCAGCCGTTGCAAGATCGATGGGTTGATTTGCAATCAAAATTCCACCAAATGCTGATACAGGATCTCCCGCCAAAGCATCTTTATAAGCAGCAAACAACGTAGATCTGGATGCTAAACCACAAGCGTTGTTATGCTTTAAAATGGCAAACGTGGTCTCTTCAAACTCTGCCATCAGGTTTACACCCGCTTCAATATCAAGAAGGTTGTTATACGAAATTTCTTTACCATGCAACTTATCAAAAACGGCATCAAAATCACCAAAAAATATTCCCTTTTGATGCGGATTTTCGCCATACCTTAACACTCGTCCCTGACGATAACCCTGGCGAAATTCGGGCAATTCAGATTCATCGTTGAAATAATTAAAAATTACGGTATCGTAATACGATGATTCTGCGAATGCTTTTGCAGCAAAATCCTTTCGCTGGTTCAGGTTGGTTTGAGCTTTCTGGTTTTCCAGTATTTTAATTAAATCTTCATATTGATTACGGGAAGAAACAATCAAAACATCCCTGTAATTTTTTGCGGCTGCCCGAATAAGTGATATTCCCCCAATATCAATTTTCTCAATGATATCATCTGCTGAAGCATTCGATTGAACCGTTTCCTCAAAAGGATACAAATCTACAATTACCAAATCAATTTCAGGTATATCGTATTCTCTCATTTGTTTTCGATCCGATTCATCATGTCTTCGCGAAAGTATTCCACCAAATACTTTTGGATGTAAGGTTTTAACCCTGCCACCAAGGATGGATGGATAACCCGTTAATTCTTCAACCGCGGTTACAGGAATACCTTGTTCCTCAATAAACTGCTTCGTACCTCCTGTGGAAAATAACCCAACGTTGTGTTGATATAAAAGTTTGATAATGGTATCAAGATTATCTTTATGGTAAACTGAAATTAAAGCATTCGAGATCTTTTTTTGCTCGCTCATTTAAAGGGTTTTTGTAATTAACAATTTAAAATATCTATTAAAAATACTTCAATAATCTATGTAATTTTTGATCTGCATGATCGAAGCCCCCAAAGTTATATCAAAGAATTAATTTTCAACAGATTTTTAAAATGAAATATTAGACGGATTAAGATTTATAAGGTTACGTTATGCAAAGGCAAATGATGTGCTTATTTTGAGACCCTTAACAAACTCATTTAAAGTTTCACCTGTGTATATTGCCCTATCGTACCTGTACCTTGCATCATAAGCAAACGTGATAAGGCAATGGTTTAACACCCGGCATATTTTTCAAAAATGGGTAAACATTAACCTTCCTATGAGAAAATAAATTATCAATCCCAAAATATCATTGAAAGTTGTAATAAAAGGCCCTGTAGCCAATGCAGGATCTATTTTAAAACGGTTAAGCACTAACGGGATGAATGTACCGAAGATGGATGCACAAATGATTACTATAAGCAATGAAATACTAACAGTTAAGGTTAAGGGTAATGAAGAAGTATAAAAGTAACTATAAACCAGGATAAGACTGGATAAAACTATCCCGTTGATAAGTGCAACCGACAGTTCTTTGAACAATTTCCTGGAAGTCCTTTCAAAACCAATGGATTGATTGGCGATAGCCTGTACAATGATAGCTGAAGATTGCACGCCAACATTTCCGCCCATCGCAGCAACCAATGGAACAAAAAATGCAAGTTGCGTGTTAAGGGATATTTCATATTCAAAATTACCCATCACAAGTGCACCCATAATTCCACCACCAAGGCCAACCAGCAACCAGGGAATCCTGGCCCGTGTGAGCATCCAGACATTATCCGTTGGTTCAACATCCTCAGAAATACCTGAAATCATCTGGTAATCCTTCTCTGCTTCTTCACGTATAACGTCCACAACATCATCGATGGTAATGCGACCAAGCAACCTGCCAATCTGATCAATAACAGGCAATGAAACAAGGTCATATTTCTCCATGACTTTAGCTACTTCCTCTGAAGATGCATCGGTTTTAACGGAAATAACATCGGCATTTAAAATATTTTTAATTTTTGCGTTGGTTTTACTCAGTAACATGCGCTTTAAAGAAAGGGTTCCTTTCAAAATATTGCCATCGTCAACAACATATACATAATACAATTCATCAACTTCTTCAGCCTGTTTGCGCATCTCTCGAATGGCAACGGTAAGTTCCCAGTTTTCATTCACTGTAATTACCTCTTTACCCATGAGCCCGCCAGCCGTGTTTTCATCGTAACCTAAAAGATCAACGATATCACCGGCATGTTCTACATCGTAAATGTTCTTTAGGATCTCCGACTGTTTCTCCTCCGATAATTCAGAAATAACATCGGCGGCATCATCAGAATCCATCTTAGCAATGATTTGTTTCGCAATGACCTCGCCCGGAAGGGCATAAAGAATTTTTTCCCTGTCAGCCTCCTCCAGTTCAAGGAGCATGTCAGCAGCTCGATCCTTATCCACAAGCAAATACAAAAACTTAGCCTCATCAGGATTTAAGTTTTCATATATTTCTGCCAAATCAGCGGGGTGCAGATCCTTGATTATTTTAAAAGCATTGACTTCGTCCCTGTTTTCGATGATATCTTTTAGATCATCTAAAAATTCCCGTGTTAATTCAAAATGCATAGTAATCTTTGAATTAGATTTTCAATCCGTTGAAAAACTCCTCTCACATATCTGACAAGAAACAAAATTAGGCTATTCCCTAATAATTAAAATAAAAAACGATAAAAAACTACCGTTCCTGGTTCTTTTTATTCATTCGTTCACTTAACAAAACAAAATCATCCTTGGAAAGCTGTTCAGCTCTTTTTGAAAAAATTTCATCCGTTGTATCCAGGTTTTTTGGAATGATGGATTTCAATGCATTCCGAAGTGTTTTTCGTCTTTGATTAAAAGCATGTTTCACAACCATTTGAAACAAACGATCACTAACAGGCAAACCATCCCTGTCATTCCGAACAAATTTAATTACTGATGAATTTACTTTTGGAGGTGGATAAAAAACCGCCGGACCAACATGAAATAAAATCTCAATATCATAAAATGTTTGTAATAACACACTTAATATACCGTATACCTTTGAACCAGGTGGTGATATAATTCTTTCGGCTACCTCCCTCTGTATCATAAATACAGCCTGTGGAATGTAATCCCTGAATTGCAGCATGCGAAAAAAAATCTGGCTGGAAATATTGTATGGCAAATTACCGATGAGTATCATCTTACCATTGAAAATAGTTGGCAAATCCAATTTCAGAAAATCCTGATGCACTATTTTATTATCTAACCCGGTGAAATTCTTCTTCAGGAACTGAACGGATTCAGCATCCAGTTCCACTACTTTAAGATCAGCATCTTTTTGCATGAGCAATTTGGTTAGTACACCCATGCCCGGGCCAATCTCAAGTACATTCCGGTCAGCATTTAAATCCATGCTGCTCACAATTTTTGCTGCTATATTCTGATCTTGTAAAAAGTGTTGACCATATTTTTTCTTTGCTCTTACATTCATTTTTAAATCGGCTTTAACCAAATAATATTATTATTTTCGGCATTCGATGACAAAATAACAAAAAACAACATACATCGCGTATGAAATATAATTTTGATGCACTCATAAAAAGGGAAGGTACAGCCTGCTATAAATACGACTGGCGAAAAGAAATATTCGGAAGAGATGATGTTTTACCCATGTGGGTTGCTGATATGGACATTAAAACTCCAAAATTCATCACAAATGCCATTCGAAAGAGACTGGAGCATGAGGTACTGGGGTATACATTCAGACCTGATAGTTTTTTTGAAAGCATCATCAAATGGAATAAAAAAAGAAACCGGTGGGACGTAGACAGGGAATGGATAAGTTTTAGCCCGGGAATAGTACCTGCTCTCAATATGATGGTTATGGGCCTGACTAAACCGGGCGATAAGGTTGTTGTGCAAACACCCGTGTATTTTCCATTTTTTAGTGCGGTAACCAATCATCAAAGAAAACTGGTAAAAAACCCGCTTAAACTCGTCAACGGAAGGTACGTGATGGATTTCAGCCAACTTCAGGAGGTAATGGACAATACAGTGAAATTGTTCATCCTGTCCAGTCCACACAATCCAACAGGAAATGTCTGGAAAAAAGAGGAATTGCAAAAATTGGCGGAAATTTGCATGAAAAACGGGACGATCATTATTTCGGATGAGATCCACAGCGATTTGATTTTCCCGGGTCATCAACACGTGCCGCTGGCATCGGTTTCTGATGAAATTGCAGAAAACACAATCACTTGTATGGCTCCCAGCAAAACCTTTAATCTGGCTGGGCTGTCAACATCTTACATTATCAGTAAAAACAAAAAACTGAGGAACACGTTCAATAAAGTTATTGAAAACGTGCATGTTGGTATGGGTAATATTTTTGGTAATGTTGCCCTCGAAGCAGCTTATACTCACGGAGAGCAATGGGTGGATGAATTGATGCAATATCTTCAGTCAAATGTTGAAACTCTTGATACATTCCTGAAATCAAACTTACCTGAAATAAAAATGATTGCCCCTGAAGGAACATACCTTGTATGGCTTGATTTTCGAGCTTGGAACATGTCCAATTCGGAGTTAAAAAATTTTTTAATTCATAAAGCAAAACTTGGACTCAGCGATGGCCCCATTTTTGGGAAAGACGGATCGGGCTTTCAGCGAATAAATATTGGATGTCCATCTGATGTATTAAAACAAGCCCTTCATCAATTGCATGAAGCATGGAATAAACGAAATGGTTGATTCATCAGTATCTATTCTCATTTATCAGATTTTTTGTTCGTAACTTGCTTATCCATTTATTTTTAAATGAAAAACCTAACAAATCAGCAATATTTTCGTTTATTAGCATTGCATTATAAAATAAAAACAACAGGGAATGAGAATGAAACTGTCAATTGCAGCCCGAATTGGACTAGGTTTTGGAATTATTATTATTGCATTGATTATAAATGCCGTATTTACCAGTACAACGCTACAAAAAAGTGAAAATGTAAATGAGCGCATACGTACTGTCCAGAACCCGTCAACCGAAAACCTAAATGAACTTATCAACATCATTGAAAATTCGCGTATGTTGATCCGTAGCTGGGTGTTTATTGATAAAAAACCTGAAACTGCGGATAAGCTCAATCTTGTTGAAATCCATCAGGAGAAATTTCCATCGGTAGACAGCAGTCTGACTACACTATCAGAATATTGGGACAATGAGGAGGAACGTGAAGCCTATCTTGATATTTCAACAACCATTCGCGATACGTTATTTCCAAAACATAAATACATTATGGGCCTTCTCAATACATTTGAAAGTTATGACGACCCTCTAACTATTTTTGAAGTAGTGCCAATGGTTGAAGAAGGCGGAGAAGTAATGTCGCTCACAGATACCATTGTAGGCAAGCTAAATGAAATTAGTAACCACCATGAGATGATTATCACGGAGGCCCGTGCTGAAATGGATAATTCACTGCAAAAATTTGGTCGCTTTATCGTTCTCGGAGGGTCTGTTCTTATCCTCTTCGCTATTATTTCTGCAGTTTTTACAACAAAATCTCTAACCAGACCCATTAATTATATTAAAAATATTCTTCTGAGAATGGCAAAAGGAATCTTACCTGATAATAAAATTCAGGAGGGAAAGGATGAAATTGGCCAAATGTCATATGCATTGAATAATCTGATTTCCAGCTTAAAAGACGTGTCTGAATTTGCAAATGAAATCGGAAAAGGAAATTTTGATTCATCATTCAAGCCCCTCAGTGAAGAGGATAATCTTGGAAATTCGCTGCTCAGTATGCGTGGTGAGCTGAAAAAAGCCTCTGAAGAAGAAGAAAAACGTAAAGAAGAGGATGCTCAACGTAACTGGGCAACCCAGGGTGAAGCAAAATTTGGGGATATCCTGCGGCAAAACAATGATGATATGGAAGAACTTTCATACAATATCATTAGTAACCTTGTGAAATACTTAGAAGCAAACCAGGGTGGCTTATTTCTCATCAATAACAATGACGAAAATGATGTCTTTATTGAACTGACCTCTTGTTACGCGTATGACCGGCGCAAATACAAATCAAAACGTATTGAAATGGGTGAAGGCCTTGTAGGACGATGCATACAAGAGGGCGAATCAATTTATATGACTGATATTCCAGACGATTATATCAACATTACCTCGGGGCTGGGAAGTGCAAATCCATCAAGTTTATTGCTTGTACCCCTGGTATTAAACGATGAAATTTTTGGTGTTATTGAACTGGCTTCCTTTAAAGAAATTCAAAAATACGAAATTGCATTTGTCGAAAAAGTAGCTGAAAGCATTGCATCAACCATTTCAACGGTGAGAACCAACATTCAAACCACCATGTTGCTTGAACAGTCGCAACAACAGGCTGAAGAGATGGCATCCCAGGAAGAAGAAATGAGACAAAACATGGAAGAACTGCGGGCTACACAGGAACAATCATCCCGGAGGGAACAGGAACTGCAACGCAAACTGGAAGAAGCCAATTCCAAACTGCGTGAGTTTGGAACAGAAGTATAGTTGCACGCAAAAAATATGCTAAGGGCCACCCGATTGGGC
>CAZAMT010000092.1:0-13672 GCA_964486145.1 uncultured Bacteroidales bacterium | reverse complement strand
ATTTATACTTCATCTCGGCCATTTTCCAGTCACTTTCAGTATCAATGTCTTGCGCGAATTTTTCGTCTATTTCAAATGCTCCCTTGTTTTCCCCGAGGAGGTTACAATTATTACGGATAAAGTAGAACATACCAGCGTCATGAAATGCAGGTTCTAAATCCTGCGAACGTGTTCGGTAAAAATCCGGATAAAAAAATGAAACTTTACCATTTACTAATTTGACAGCCCTTTGTATCGGGTAATTAAATCTCACCACCGGCCTGACAGATTCAAAACTTGAATGTAATAAAAAATCATATCCGCTTTTTAAAATATTTACATCCATTAATGGCGCAGTTGGTAAAAGTAAACCATAAACATCATATTTTCGACCCTGCTGCCGGTATTCATTCTTTACCTCCACAAAAACATCGTTTAGAGTTGCAAAATCATCCGCGCTAGATTTACTTCGCATAAAAGGAACGGATGCACCAAATTTAATTGCAATTTCTGCAATTTCCTTATCATCCGTTGAAACCATTACCTCTTCAAACAGTTGGGAAGCCAATGCCGTTTCAATGGAATAAGCAATCATTGGCTTACCTAAAAAATTCTTGATGTTTTTTTTGGGAATGCGTTTTGAACCGCCACGGGCCGGTATAATGGCTATATTTTTCATGTCAGAAATAAAGAAAATAATTAATCACATTTGCCTTTTTTTCCAATGCAAAAGTAAGATACTCCTGATGGTAAACGGATTTTTCTTTTAAAGAAAAATATCTCGGATAAAAATAACCGGTATAAGAATTTGTTTAGCAATTCCCAAGAATTCATTTTTTCAAAGTCTGATCCGGAACTTGCATTTTTACTTTTCTTTGTCGGCACTATTTTTTGAGTCAACCGAACAATTGCTATAGGCAAGAAAAGCCAAAAATTAAAGTATGATGCATATGAAGCATGAAGGCCTGCAATGTTCATAACTTTATTCAAGGTTTTATTAGTATAACGTCTGATATGATGGTTTACATCATCATGGTTACTCCACAAAAAATTAAAAGCCGGAACGGTAATGAAAAAATTGCCACCATTATTCATTACTCTGTTAACCTCTTTTAGGGCAACTGCATCATCTTCAATATGCTCAATGACATCAAATGCACAAACCAAATCGAACTGATTATCGTTAAAGGGTAAATCAGTCATGGATGCATTAATGGCGTTTATATTCAGTTTTTCACTAAGAAAATCGCAGCAATATTTATCATATTCAACGCTTACTACTTCTCCATAGGCGCTGAGCATTTGAGTTGTAGCACCTGTAGCCGCACCAATGTTTAATATCTTTTTATTACTTTTTTGAGTATCTATTAAATGTTTTTCAATTATTGCCTTAAGGATATATTGTCTTGCTTTAAACCACCAATGGTTGCGTTCAATATCATAATATTCCTGATAATATTTTCTATCCATTATTTAATTCTTTTTTGCCCTGTAAATATCTTTAACAATAAATAATGGACGGTTTTTTACCTGGAAAAATATTCGTAGAATATATTCACCCAATAGACCTAAACCAATTAGCTGGACGCCGCCAAACAAAATTATTACTGCCAAAAGTGCAGTAAAACCAGTGGGCACTGAATCAAAAAATAGTTTCATTATCATTGTATAGAACAAGTATGCTATGGAGACCAGAACCGAAAACAATCCGAGGCGAATAAGAATTTTAACAGGATATTCACTAAAATTAAATATTCCATTCAATGCCAACTTCAGCAACTTTTTTAATGAATATTTCGATTGTCCATCCTGTCGTTCCTCCCGCTCATATTCAATACCAATTTGCTTAAATCCAATCCAACTGCGCATTCCCCTTAAAAAACGGCTTTCTTCAGGCATTTGATTAAGATAATCTACAACTTTCATGCTAATTAAAGAAAAATCACCGGAATCTAAAGGGATATCAATGTAAGATATTTTTTTCATTAACCTGTAGAATATTTTGTAGGATATTTTTTTCAGTACACTTTCTTTTCTTTTTCTCCTAACTGCAAATACTACATCGTAGCCTTTCTTGTAATAATCAAAAAACTTACCTAAAAGTTCTGGTGGATCTTGTAAATCACCATCAATGATCAATACCGCCTCTTTTGCCGTCGCATATCTTAATCCGGCAGTTAAGGCTAATTGATGGCCAAAGTTTCTGGATAAGCAAACCCCAATATAGTTTTTATCGTATTCACATTTTTCCTTAATCAATAATGGCGTTTTATCAATACTGCCATCGTCAACCAGAATCACTTCAATGCTAAATTCTGATTGATTTATAAGGTTATCTATTCGTTCGGTTAATTTATGAAATACATCCTCCTCGTTAAATAAAGGAACAATTAAATTGATCTGGGGATCGTTCGAGTTTAGCTTATCAATTTTCGTAGTTTCTGATTTATTCATAATCTTCAATCGAATAAAGAATAAACTTCTTTTTCAAGTTTACCATCTATTTCCTTAAATACAAACATTTTGTCATATCCTTTTAACTTCGCACTTGAAATGGCTTCGCTGACATTGGAAACCTGTACATGATCTTTACCCCTGTAATAGTAATAACTATAATAATTATAACCTGAATTCATAATACTATCTGGAATCCCGTCAATCAATGGAATACCCGTAATGGCCGGAACAACCATTGGTGAGCCTTTGGGCCGGTATTCCTGAGACTTGTAATACCATTCTTCACTTTGAGGAATAAAAATGCATTTCTTTTTTTTATTATTTTCCTTTTCCAAATTATGTAATTCAATTAATAAATCATTTAAAATGATTTGATATTCAGATAATTGCTCTGATTTTTTTTTAACATCAAGAAATTGAAAAAACCCATCCTGGTATTTTAAAAGATCCGGGCGCGAAAGTAAACTAAAACAAACAATTGAAAACAAAAATATATGGCGGGCCTTTTTTGAAGAGTTAAATTTATTATAGGCTTTAAATAAAAAATAAATGATATAAGCAATGCTTAAATAGTATTGAAAAGAGGCAAAATAAGATACATCCGATGGATTTGACGAAACATATATACCTGCTGTAAATCCGATAATAGCGGTAATAAATAACAACTCAAGATCAATATATTTTTTAGTTTGGATTACCTGAATCAATTCATTAACCGATCGGATACTATTTTCTTTCAGAATTATTATAAAAAAAATGAACGCACCTAACAGGTACGACAAAAAACTGTCCGATAAAAACCAAAGATAAAAATACCTCTCGACAATGTTGCTTTGAATTGTTGTGCGAGCCTCCGGAAAAACAAACAAGTATGTGAAAACAATAATTAAAATAGTGCTGAATATGATTTGTATTTGTTGAGAGAAACGAATATTTTTTCGGTATCGTAAGAATAAATAAAGCAGTGAGGCTGTTAAAATAAAACCCACTGAAATTTTAATGCTAATTAGAAGTACAACATGGATGATAGAGTAAAATATAAAGTGAAAAGGGATAAAAGAACCGGATTTATTTTTGTATATTTCAGTAAAACGAAGTAAAACAGACAAATACTGGAAAGTAAAAATAAAAGCTACACAATTATTGATTATGCTTGCCGGACTACCTGTCTTAAAAGCAAATAATGGAAGGCTATATAAAAAAACAAGCACCGTAAATACAAAAAGGAGGTCAACTTCAATTTCGCTTTTATATTGAAAAAAATTTGCTAAAAATAAAGTGAATATTTTAAAAAACAACCCGATGAATACTGCCGGAAAAGCTACATTAATAAATAACAATGAATTCAGTCCAACCCATTGTTGAAGGCCTCCAAATAAAGCATATGAACCCCAGTGGTATGGAAAATATGGACAACCGTCAAGACCGGTTGATGAATAACCAACAGTAGAAAATATATTGCTGATGCTGCCAAAAAAAAGAACATCAATATGCGCCGTACCTAATAGAATCTTTTCGTAAAACAACGGGCTTTCATACCCCCTGCTATAAAAAATCAATAGAACTAATATTATTAGGGATATACCTGCCACCAACGGTAAAAAGTTCTTTCCTTTGAAAAACAAAAAAAGTTCTCTTATCAATAAGAATACCGAAAGGGGAAAGAGTACGTATTTTAAAACATTAAAAATATTGCGGGGTAAGACCAATCCGGAAATGGAAAGAAATAGTAACAAGGAAATTGTTAAAAATTCTGATGAGTAATACCATTTTTCAGTTTTTGATTTCAACAGATTTGCAATAAAATCCGGTAAGCAGTAAATAATAACTCCTATCGAAACCAGCATCACATAATCAAGAAACTGTATGATTTCGATAGTGTCTTTTCTGGCCCATTCTGTAATTGCAATAACCAAAAGCATTGCAGTAATGCCCAGAATATTGAGTACACTATTTTTATTTTCCCTCATAAAAGTTGTTGATGTTATCAATCACAAAAGCCTGTTCTTCTTCTTTCAGCGTCGGGTACAACGGCAAACTCAGGCACTTCTCATAATATGTCTCTGCTATTGGAAAATCTCCTTTTTTATATCCCTTGTTCCTGTAAAATGGCTGTAAATGCACTGGAATATAATGTACCTGGGTGTATACATTGTTTTTCCTAAGATAATCATACAATTGTTTTCTTTTATCCGTCTGAATGATAAACAAATGATATGCATGGTATATATTTTCTTTTATCTTTTGAAGTTTAAAATCAGTATTTTGAAATGCTTGAATATAATTGTTGGCAATCTGATTTCTGATTTTTATGTTCTTATCAGCCCTTTTCAGTTGGCTCATGCCAAGGGCGCATTGAATATCTGTTAGACGGTAATTATATCCCAGGTCAATCATCTCGTAATACCAGCCACCATGGTTTGCGGACATTAAATGTTCTTCTTTTGTAATGCCATGTGTTCTCAGAAATAAAAGCTTTTTATATAAATCTTCGTTGTTTGTTGTGATCATTCCTCCTTCACCGGAAGCAATGTGTTTAACCGGGTGAAATGAGAATATGGCTGCATCTGCATATTTCCCGTTTCCACAGTTTTCTTTTTCTCCGTCAAGATTTATGAAATAACCTCCCGGTGCATGACAGGCATCTTCGATAATCCATAGGTTATGTTTATCTGCAATTTTTTTTAATCGTTCCAAATCAACCGGGTATCCTGCAAAATCAACCGGAATAATACCGGAATATTCTCCCGGTTTGGCATCTTGCAACTTTTCTTCAAGCTTGTCAAGATCCATTAAATATGTTTCGGGATCAATATCAACAAAATCAATTTCTCCACCACAATAGGCAACACAATTGGCAGATGCCACAAACGTAATCGGGCTTGTAATTACTTTTTGACCTTCAGCTACTTTCAATGCAAGTGCACATAAATGCAGCGCTGCAGTACCATTTGAAACTGCAACGGCATACTTTGAACCAATGTAATCAGAAAAAGCATTTTCAAACGCACTTACTTTTGGTCCCTGGGTTAAATAGTCTGCCTTTAGCACATCAATTACAGCCTGTACATCGTCATCAGTTACATGTTGTCTGCCATAAGGAATTGGTTGCATTTATAAAGGTTTAAAATTTGGGTCAATGTTTTTTCTGATTAACTGCCTGATTTCTTCAATTGAAAGCCATTGGTCGTTTTCACCTGAATTATAACTAAATCCTACGGGAACCTTCGTAACATTTTTATTTTCCATGTATATATCCAATACTTTATCTGATGCAAGAATTGCGTAGTAATCACCAAGGTCAACCGTATTAAATGAATCGCTTTTGGTGATCATTTCTTCGTGAAGCTTTTCTCCCGGTCTGATTCCTACAAAATCTTTTTCGCAACCTGGTCCAATGGCTTCGGCAAGGTCATTAATGGTATACGATGGAATTTTAGGCACAAATATTTCACCACCAATGGCATTCGTTATTGCATAAAAAACCATTTCTACTCCTTCGTCCAAAGAAATATTAAAACGGGTCATATCTTTATGGGTAATAGGTATAATACCGTCTTCCCGTTTTTTAATAAAAAATGGTATTACAGACCCTCGAGAACCCATGACATTTCCATAGCGAACTACCGAAAAACGAAGATTTCGTTTTCCTTTAATATTATTTGCTGAGATAAATAATTTATCTGAAACAAGTTTTGTAGCTCCATACAAATTAATAGGCGCCGCGGCTTTATCCGTTGATAAGGCAACTACAACCTCCACGTTGGTATCCAATGCCGCTGAAATGACGTTTTGAGCGCCATTGATATTTGTTTTAATAAATTCATCCGGATTATATTCTGCCGCCGGAACCTGCTTTAAAGCTGCAGCATGAATAATAATATCAATTCCTTCGCACGCTCTTCTGAACCGATCCCTGTCGCGCACATCTCCCAAAAAATAGCGTATGCCCGGGTACTTCTTTTTCGGGTATACTTGCGACATTTCAAACTGTTTGAGTTCGTCTCTTGAAAAAATCACCAATCGCTCGATGTCGGGATATTCTGTTAATATTTTTTCCGTAAATTTTTTCCCAAAAGAACCTGTGCCACCTGTAATTAGTACAGTTTTGTTACGTAAATCCATTATCTAATTTTAATTCAATTTTAATTCAAATTTAACAAATCATTCCAAAATACATCAGAATGAATTTTCTGTGGGATTTGATGCTTTTCATGAAATCTTTCAAGCATGGGATAATATTTGGCTTTTAAAAATGATGCATTATTTAATTTGAACCGTTCAAACAACCAAATTGTCTTTTTAAATTTTGGGAGACTTTGGAACATATTACGATTGTAAAAATGCTTTCCAATATGCAACAATGCATACATTACGTAATACTTCATATTTAAATTCATCCTCTTTTTTTTCCGCAGGCCAATTTGATTCATTGTTTTGGATAAATAGTAACCTGTTCGCACATGATTCATCCCGTCAGAAAAGCCAATGGTATCTTTTATTAATTTATTTCGGGAATTTTGCTTTTCTTCTGATTCAAATGCCTTTATTTTTCCGGTTTTATAAAATTCATCAATGAATGATTGCAACTCATTATAATTTTTGGCAATGCAAGATCCCTGGTATAGTTTATCACGTTTAAAATCCGGATCAGGATTGATTAAAATTGTTGGTTTATTTCCCATAACCCATGTTTCAAGTGCAGTTGTTGTTTCAAATCCCATCCATAAATCGGAGATGTTGATTAAATCATGAACATCTTCCTCGTTTGTAAAATACATAACATTGGGATAATCTGCCAGGGCAACCATTTCGTTTTTGTCGGGCTGGGTAATATGCGGATGTTTTTCGCTGGGATGTCTTTTAAGGATAAACAAGGTGTCTGGGTTATTTTCAACGGTTTGGCGTAAAATATCTTCCACAAGGTACATTTGATCCTCCATCCACTTTAACTTGTTCGGATTGTCTTTTTGCAAATACCTTAACTCCTTTCTTCCTGGTGCATTGAAAAGCTTGCCAAACGCCCATCCTGCATAACCAATAACCTTCTTGAAATCTAAAAGTTTCCACTTTTCCAGGAATTCCTTTCTCGATAAAAAATCATATATTTTGTAGCGATCAAAGCCGGTGGCTCCGGTAACTACCATCTGGTCTTTGAATTGTGGTAATTCATTTACAAGGTAATCGTAGGTTCTTTTGGACCAATGACATATATAATCCTGGTAAAACTGCTTATCGGTATTATAGCCATAGTAATTGAAGGTGCCATTGGTTCGGAAATTCCCTTCAGATATGAGCGCAAATACTTTAATTCCATTTTTATATGCGTATTTTGATATTTCAAAATGCAGTTTTGATCCAATGGTATTTGCAATTAAAACCACATCCGGTTTTTTACGATAAATATCATGTACCTCCCAAATAAAGGAATAATCCACTTTTGCATTTAAATATTTTTCAGCATAAAATATAACGGGCATCAATATTTCAATGTCCCTGCCCTTATCAATATCAAGGTAACAAAGTATTTTTATCTTATTCGTTTTCATTTGATTGATTCACTATTTCATCAAGATATCCGGCAACCAACCTGGTTTGGTTTTCAACGGAATATTCCTGGATGTTGTCAATTCTATGATGTTGAAAATCTCCACGTTCAAACTGTTTAAATTTCCGGACAATAAAATTTTTTATTCCCATATAATCCTCATATTCAAAGCATGATCCATGTCCTGTTTCGTTGATAATTTTGTAAACATCACTTTCCGTTGGCCCGAGATAGAGAATTGGTCTTCCTGTTCTTAACAATTCAAATAATTTACCGGGGATTCTTCCTTTCGCATTTTTTGCCTTGTTAATAGGCAATAAAAGTATGTGAGAATTCATGATGAGTCTCAATGCATTTTTTCTGGATACCGTCCCAATATTTTCAAGGTTTTCATCCAAACCATAATCACTTATTTTTTCCAGCACTTCATAGTCAACCATTCCGGCAAGTTTGAGCTTTAAAATCTTTGAAAATCCCTCAATTTCCGTCTTAAGATCCTGCAATACCTTAAACAAAACTTCGGGATTCCGATCATAACCCAACAAGCCGGCATGTGATATTGAAAAAGTATTATCAAGATGTTGATTCAAATATTCAAAATCCTGTTCATCATATCCCCAATAAATGGTATGAACATTTGCGGCACCAATTTTTTCCAAATCACTTTTCCAGGAGGGACTTGCAATGGTCGTAACAGAAGCCTGTTTGAAAGCTTCCTGTTCCATTCTGTGATGTTTGTTATTAGCCCATTTGGTTAGTTTAAATAGCGAATAATAATCAACCTGTGTCCACGGATCCTGAAAATCCATTAACCACGGAATGTTGAACTTTTTGCTTATCCTGCATGCTATAACTGTGTTTGTGTGTGGCGGCCCATCAGACAATATGGCATCAACCGGATTTTCATTTATATATTTCTTAAGAAATCTTACGGATGGTTTAATCCATAGTGAGCGGGCATCTGGAATGAAAAAATTACCGCGTATCCAAATTGCCACATTGTCAATAAATTTAGATTTCTTTCGTCGAACATGGATGGGATTACTCATCGCATCTCCTTTTTTTCTTCCGCTTAAAAAACGAAATGCAGCAAAAGGTTCAATGATTGGCTTTTTAAGTACAGTGATTCCATCAGGAATTTCCTCTAAGTTCTTTTCATCAATAAAAGGATAATTAGCATTTTTTGTTGTATAAATAATTGGTTCCCAGTTAAATTTTCGCAAATATTTTGAAAATTTGAGGCATCGGTTAACCCCGATACCTCCTGAGGGAGGCCAATAATACGTTACAATCAATACTTTCCTCATTTTTTGAGAAAATTTACTGCAATTGTACTAAGAATTATCAAAAGTAAAACCGCGCTTGATACTTTTGAAACGGTTTGACCAATGTAATAACTTTTGGGTTTGAATTTAAATTCAATTGTATGTTCACCTGCCGGAACTTTCATTCCTCTCAAAACATAGTTTGTTCGAATAAAATCAGTTTCATTTCCGTCAATGTAAGCATGCCAGCCTTCCGGGTAATAAATTTCTGAAAACACAGCAAACTTTTCCTCCGCTGCATTGGCAGCATAGGTCAGATGATTGGGTTTGTAATCAATTAATTGTATTTGTGATATTGAATCGTTTGATCCACTGAATTTCAATCCTTCAACATATGTATTCAATGATTCTCTAACCAATGCAGTTTCTGATACATTTATTTCATCCAAAGTCTTTATTTCTTCAACTGGTGTTGATACTTGCTTTATATTATTTACAAACCATGCCGCAGGTTGAGCATAAGGATTTTTAATCGGTGGAGATGACGGATTGTAAATAATATATTTTGTGGCAAGCATGTTAATGGTTTCTGTTTCTTTAAACAATGCATTGATCGAGTTTTGGGTAATATTTTTTTGCTGAAACCCTTGTTGTATCAATGCAATCTCCTGTGATAACTGAAAATCAATAAGTTCTTTATAAATCATTAATTTGGCCCCGTGATATCCTCCAATGGATTTATGGTAATAGGATGTTGTTGCATCCTGAAAAGGACTTACAGCAACGTTTAACACACGGTTATAGGTTGTGTCATTTAAAATTGTCTGGTCTGCAACACTTGGCTGTACCTGTTCCTTGTTTTTTCGTTTTGTTACAAAACTGTCATGGTTGACGTATCTTGCATTTACTGACCATAAATCAACAACAATCAATAAACCTGCTCCTATAATTAATACATTTCTGCTAAATTTCTTTTTTGCATAAAACCACATCCCTATTGTTCCTATCAGGATGAAAAAGAAGCTGCGAATGGCATCCGCTTTAAATATGCTAATCCTGGCCGCTTCGAGATTAGAAATGTATTGGTTTATTACAGAAGATTGTTGAGGATTCGAATTTTTCATTGAATTAAAATACTCGGTTTCCCGGTCACTCAAGAAAGAGAAAAATGTTTCAGGTAACAGGTAAAACAGAAGTAACAACCCACCGGTAAAAGCAAACGCATAATAAAACTTCTTTTTGTTTTTTGTAATCATCGAAGGTTCATTTGCAACCTTTGATAAGGTAAAAACAGCAAGAACCGGAGTGCATAAACCCGCAATCACAAGGATGGAAGCAACTACCCTAAACTTGTTGTATAATGGAAAATAATCAATAAAAAAATTGGTTAATCCCGGAAAGTTCCTTCCCCATGACAACATGATAGAAAAAATAAATCCTCCAAAAAACACCCATTTTATCTTGTCCTGGAGCAAAAACATCCCCAGCGCAAATAAAAAAATGATAAAAGCACCAAAGTAAAAGTCAGGCCCCCCCATAAAAAGTTGATTTCCCCAGTATTTTGAACTTTGCGATATTTGTTCCTTAAATCTGGGATCAACATTTTCCAGGGCTTTTTCATTCTTCCCGATGTATCCGCTTCCTCCACCTTTGACATTGGGTATTAATATTGAGAATGATTCACCTATGCCGTAACTCCATTGAGTGATATAATCCCTTTCAAGGCCGCCGGTATAATTTTCATCTGTTTCCTGCATTAACTCACTTTTCCCTCTTTGCGAGTATGTCCCGTATTCATAGGTTGTGTAAATAGTTGTAAAATTTATACCCATTGATACCACCAATGCAATTAAAGTTATTGCAGAAATTATTCCGAGATGTTTAAAGTCTTTGTTTTGATAGGCATTCCATATAAAGAAAACAAACAATATACCTACGAGCAAAAAGAAATAATATGTCATTTGCAAGTGGTTGGAATGAAACTGAAAGGTTAAAAATATAAGAAGAGTTACAAGGCCAATTTTGTATTTCTTTCTGTGCAGTAAAATAAATCCAGCGAATGTGGGAGGCATAAATGCTATGGTTCTCAATTTCCAAATATGACCTGCTTCCAGTAATACAAAATGATATGTTGAAAAAGAAAATGCCAATGCACCAACAATGCTTATCCAGGGATTAATACCCAAAGAAAGCATCAGAATAAAAAAACCAATGGAAAGCAACATGAAAATGGCTGCAGGTCGTGGCATCCATAATTCAATAACCTGCCTGATTTTAACAAGATAATTTGAAAACACTTTCATTCCAATCTGATACATGGGCATTCCACCAAACATCGAGTTGGTCCAGAGGCTTCTTTCTCCGGTTTTATCCTGGTATTCCAACACTTCTTGTTGAGCGGCATTTCCCTGCATAACATCATTCTGTTGCAGAACCTTTCCTTCAAGTGCTGGTCTGAAATATATTACCGCTATTATTAAAAATATGGCAATTGCCGAAACGTAAGGTATAGAAACCTTGAAATTAATCTTTTTCATGTGTTTAAAAATTGTGACCAGTCTGATTGTGTGCCACACTTTTTAATCATTGCGCGTGTGTGCCTCAGTAATAAATCAGACATGGTCTGTTTCATGTTACGTTAGGTGTGTAGTTTTCATAATATTTTCTTAAACAACTTTTTCATACTTACCAAATCATCAACGATTTTGGGAAGTTTTTTTATCTCTACCCTTTCCTGTTCCATCGAATCACGGTAACGGATGGTTATGGTATTATTTTGCATCGTGAGATGATCCACGGTTATGCAGAACGGCGTTCCGATTGCATCCTGCCTGCGATACCTGCGACCGATAGAATCTTTTTCATCATATTGCACATGGTGATCGAACTTTAACATATCCACAATTTCACGTGCTTTCTCAGGCATTCCCGCTTTTCGGATGAGCGGCATCACAGCTACTTTAACGGGTGCAAGTACCGGTGGAATTTTCATAACCACACGGGTTTCCTCACTTTTTTCGGTTTTTACAATTTCTTCATGATAGGCATTTGCCAAAACGCTCAGGAACATTCTGTCCACACCGATGGAGGTTTCCACGACAAAAGGTGTGTAACTTTCGTTTGTTTCAGGATCAAAATACTGAATTTTCTTACCTGAAAACTTTTCGTGTTGACTCAAATCAAAATCTGTTCGCGAATGAATTCCTTCCACCTCCTTGAATCCAAACGGAAACTCAAATTCAATGTCGCACGCTGCATTGGCATAATGGGCCAGTTTGTCATGATCATGAAACCGGTACTTTTCATCGCCCATGCCTAATGATTTATGCCATTTCATTCGCAGTTTTTTCCAGTGATTGTACCAGTTCATTTCCTCTCCGGGTTTAACAAAAAACTGCATCTCCATTTGTTCAAACTCACGCATCCGAAAGATAAACTGCCTTGCCACAATTTCGTTTCGAAATGCTTTACCGATTTGCGCAATTCCAAAGGGTATTTTCATTCTTCCTGTTTTCTGTACATTCAGGTAATTCACAAAAATACCCTGGGCAGTTTCAGGTCGCAGGTAGATGGTATTTGAATCCTCACTCAATGATCCTACTTTTGTTGAAAACATGAGGTTAAACTGACGTACATCTGTCCAGTTGCGTGAACCGGAAACCGGACAGGTAATATCTGCATCAACAATTATTTGCTTGAGATCAACCAGGTCATCTTTTTCCAGTGCATGCCTGAAGCGCTTCAGCGTTTCATCAATTTTCGTTTGGTTCGCTAATACGCGTTGATTGGTTTCCCTGAATTGCTTTTCATCGAAGTCATCTCCAAAGCGTTTTTTTCCCTTATCAACTTCTTTTTTGATTTTTTCTTCCAGTTTTTGAATATGGTCTTCGATTAATACATCAGCACGATATCGTTTTTTTGAATCTTTGTTGTCAATCATGGGATCATTAAAAGCATCTACATGTCCGGAGGCTTTCCAGATGGCAGGGTGCATAAATATAGCAGAATCAATGCCTACAATATCCTCATGCAGTTTGGTCATGGCATCCCACCAGTACTTTTTGATGTTGCTTTTCAGTTCAGTACCATTCTGACCGTAATCATAAACGGCACCCAAACCATCATATATCTCACTGGATGGAAAAACAAAACCATATTCCTTCGCGTGCGATACAAGTTTCTTAAAAACGTCTTCCTGAGCCATTATTTGTATTTATTGTTTTAATTCAGGCAAATGTAAATGAATTTGATTTGTTTTCATAAGAAATTTGTGTCATAAGATTTATTATAACCACTGACTTTAACAAACGAAACTGCCCTTTTGGCAATAATTTCCGATAATTGCCGTAAACCAGTGCATGTTCCTCTACAATTTGCTTTTTTGTAAGCTCCAGTTGTTCTTTTGTAATGGTTTATGCTGCAT
>CAZAMT010000091.1:0-13756 GCA_964486145.1 uncultured Bacteroidales bacterium | reverse complement strand
CTTCTATTTGTTCTGTCAGATATCCTATAAAAGAAAAACTCAGCACGGCATCTTCTGAGTTTACGGTGATGGAATAGTTTCCGTCCAAATCAGTTACAGCACCGTTGGTGGTGCCAACTTCTACAATATTTACTCCGGGTAGAGGAGTGCCCTCGGGATCGGTGACTTTTCCCGCTACTTTGTGTCCCTGTTTGATATCTGATTTTGGCGTAATAATGATAAGGTTATCTTCAAATATTTTGTAAGTCAAATCCGAACCTGCCAGTAAGTGATCAAGAATTTGATCGACAGTTGAATTATCGGCATTCAGACTTATATCTTTTTGAAGATAGATCAGATCATCGCTGAAGAAGAACCTGAATTCACTTTTTTCTTCAATTTCCTTCAGCGCATCCCTCACAGATGTATTTTCGAGGGTCAGATTAAACTTTTTCTGCTGCGAATAAACCGTCGCGTTTATTTGCAGCGCTCCAATAAGCAGAATAGCAATGGTTAGTTTCATAACAATGAACGTTTTTTTCACACCTTTCCAACGGGAAGGTGCTTTGTTTACAAATTTTTTCATAATTTTAACAAGTTTAAGTTTTACAAATGTTTCCCGGTCCTAAATCCGGGTTCAGGAGTAAATCATCAAAGAGTGGGATCCGCCAATCTCACTCTTTTGGTTAAATAAGTTCTCATGTGATTACATAGGCATGTTTGTTTTTAATTAGCAATTATTCATTCGTTAATTCGTTAATTCGTAAAGTTCCCTGTACTTTTCCTTTTTCTTTTTGTCTTCCCTGAATTTCACATTTTTACCGTTAATATCATATATCATGGGAGAAGCCAGGCTCATAACCTTTAATACCTGTTCGAGTGATTCATTCTTTAAAGTACCTGTAAATTTAAAATTTTTTAATGATTTGTCCTCAAACTGAATGTCTACATTGTACTTTCGTTCAATTTTAATAGCAAGGTCAACCAGCCTTTCCCTGTCAATAACCCAGTCTTCTTCTTTCCAGGAAGTTATTGATCTTGGATCAAATTGAACTTCAATTTTTTTAATCCTTGGAGCTATCTGGGTCAATCCGGTTTTTGTTTGGTTATCAGATGAAGTTGGCTCTGAGACAAGTACCATCTGTTTGGATTTTTTCTGGTAAATAAGTCGTTGCGCCGGTAATAACGAAACAGTTTTGTTAATTTTTGGAGATTTTGAATCAATTACAACTTTTCCTTCAACCAGCATCGTTTCAATCTGATTTTCATCCGGATAGGCTTTTACGTTGAATTCCGTTCCCAGTGCTTTGATTTCCAATTCCTGTGCATGCACAATGAATTTTTTCTTTTCGCTCCGGGTTACTTTAAAATATCCCTCACCTTCCAGAAATACCTCACGGTTTGATGTGTTGAACTGGTTATCGTAGGTCAGTTTACTGTCGGCGTTCAACCACACTTCCGTACCATCCGGCAATATCATTTTGGTTTTTGATCCCATTGGTACAATGGTTTCAGTTATCCATTGATCGGATGTTTTGGTTATTTTAATATTTCCAAAATACAAAACGGAAACGGTTGTAAGGAATGCAATTACAAGTATGGCGGCAACTTTTAAAACCGAATTTATCAGGTTTTTCCTTTTCAGGTATACACGGTTGTTGCAATCTGAAATTATCCGGCTTTGAAATCTTTTAAATGCTTCATCCGGCGATGAATTGCCCTGTTCTTTTATTCTGCTCACGAGCCATGTATTTCGGTAGGAGTTGAATAATTCCCTTTGTTTATCGTCTTTTTGCAGAAGTGCATCGAGTTTTTCAAGCTCTTCACGCGATAGTTCGTCATTGAGATACCCCATGTATACATCTTCCCGCGGGTTTGTATGTTGTGAATGATCAGTCATATTCAAGTTCGGGTTTCTATGTATAAGACGCAAAAAAATGTCCGGAGGGTGAAAACAAATGAGAATTTTTAAGATTTTTATTAAAAAGTCGATACAACCCTTATAAATCAAGTCCTCTTCTTAGCTTTTCCAGGCCAATTTTGATTTGTGTTTTAACCGTATTTTTTGAGATTTGAAGGCGTTCGGCAATTTCAGTATAAGACAATTCTTCGTTTCTGCTCAATAAAAAAATTTGCTTGCATTGGTGAGGTAGTTCATCAATTACAGTTTCAACCTTTCGCTGAAATTCATTGTTCATCAATACATGCAATGGGGATGCTTCCATTGATGGAATATGCAGTACAGCATTTTCGTTGATAACGGCAATGTCCCCAATCAACTTTTGATCCTTCTTCTGCTGTCTTAACCATGAAATACACCTGTTGTATGTTGATCGTAAAAGATAAGATTTCATGCTGTCACGGATTTCGAATTTTCTTCGTATTTCCCAAATATGATAAAACAGATCATCGACAATTTCTTCTGCTATCTGCTGGTTTCTTACAAAGGATGCAGCAAACGAACATAACAAGGAGTAGTACGCGTTAAATAATTCTTCAAAGGCTTGAATGTCTGAATTCCGGATGCGTTTAAGTATATCTTTCTGGTCTTTCATATTGCAGTAAAAGATATTATTCTTAATTGTTCGACGTTGTAAGGAGTTTTGCACGCTGAGCAGTCCGCGGAACCCAACCTGTCAATGTTTTTAGACTAAACAGCGTTAACTATACAACATTGATACTCCATTTGTATTATTTGTCACCATTTCTTTTGAATCATTCATTTGTCAATTGATACATCTCTTTACCGGCAAGTAAAAATGCCCCGGTAGCATACACATGCCACTCATGCTTGTAAAATGGATACGGATCACCAGCGACCTGTTGGACATACCCGAGTCTGCCTTCCATATTGACATTACCACACAATGCTCTCCATGCTTTTTCAACATTTGATCGGTATTTTCCCTCAAGCATTCCATTATTTAAACCCCAGGCCAGTGCAAATGTATAAAATGAACTTCCGCTTGACTCTCCAATATCCAAATATTCAGGATCATGCAAACTAACCCTCCACAGGCCATCTTCACCCTGAATTGACAATAGTTTGTGGGCCATTTCTTTATATTGCTGTTCAAATGCAGCGCGATTGTCATAGTCGTCGGGAAGCAAGGAGAGAATTCTTGCCAAACCAGCAATGACCCAGCCATTTCCTCTCGACCAGAATACCTTTTTATCATTATCTGTTCGCTTATCGAAAAACCGATCATCCCTGTAGTATAACGAATCTTCTTTTGAATAAAGGTAATCAGAAGTTTTCCACCATTGCGTATCCATATATTCCAGGTAATCTTCATCACCTGTTACTTTCCACATATTAACGAAACTTGGTGGAGCCATGAACAGGGCATCGCACCAGGTCCACCACTCAAAACGATAGGGGTTACCATCAAAGGAAACATCTGTTGCTTGCTTGTATCGGCGTGCAAGGTGAATATCCAACGCCCATTTTGATTTATCAATAATTATTGATTGCTTTTCTTGTTCATACAACCATGCCCAGGTATCAATTACCGTTAACCTGTCGGCGTGAAAAATATCGTCCATCGGTTGCCAGTGGTTAGCCTGACCAATGTTATAAAGCTCATTTCTATACCTGTTTTCGCCGGTTATTTCATACAAAGCTCTCACGCCTGTATATAAAGCACCGTAGTGCCAGTCAAGCGGGTTAATGCGAAAACGCGGATTCTCAAATTGCCAATCGGCTGTTCTGCGCATGATCTTTACAATACCATCTTTTTCAAGAAAGTCAGTTACGGGTGGATTTTCAACATTTATTTTAATGGCTGTATGAAAGCGATCCTTAAATGTACCTCCCATATGAACCAGACGTTGATCAAAAGCGTACCGGATATATTTTGTATTTTGCATCCAAAGTACCTGTACCGGGTTGCCCTCCGTTGCGCCCCTTACCGCGAACGGCCGGATATTATCTTTGGAGGAACCGTGGGTTATCCTTTCTGCTTTCCAAGATTTACCTCCGTTTTTGGTTGTCCATTTTTCAATTTCGAAAATACTGTCTCTATTCACAGAAAGGTAAACTGTACTGGTATTTTCATGGTCGATATTTAAGCCCCCGGAATAATTTGGTTCAAACTCTTTTTGGCCTTCCATGGTTTGTGGAAACCAACTACCTGAGTTCACAAGATCGTAGTTTCTCCATTTCTTTCCATCCCAACGAGCATACGAATAAATGTGGTTTTTATCATCCGGGAATTTAGTATAGGCCAGCACAGGATTTCCTTCTTCATCGGCAGCAATATCCCAAATCCATGCTTTGTGTTCTGTTGCAGTGGCGTCATAAACCTTATCACAGTCTGCCGGCTGATGTGCATCTTCATCCATATCCCGAATCTTTTCTCCGGTTGCCCTGTAAAATGCACCGTTTTCATAATACATGTAATAAATACTGTTGGTTGTTTCCTTTCGGGGGTGGCCATCGGTCAATGCTATGTGAATCTTACTTTCACCATCGGAATAGTATTTTACATAGGGTCTGCGAAATCCATAAATTCGTTCCGGCATAAAGAAAATCACTCCTTTTGACCATGTTTTTCCATTATTGTCAGAAATTGAATAGGTTGGCTTGCCGTCAATGCCTCTCCAAAATAGAAATATGCGGCCATTTTCAGCGGAAAGTTTGATGGGATTTGTATATGTGTAACCATCCCTGCCAAAGTCATAACGTTTTGTATCGTTCAATTCGAGTTTTCGCACGGTTGACCAGTTTTTTACATCTTCAGGCTTGGTTGAGCGGGTAAAGTACATCCCTCCCCCATGTTTATTAAAAAAAACCAGGAGATGTCCCATCTCATCAAAGAGAATGGAAGGATTATTATGATCATCGATTTCCAGGCTGTCATAAATCACTTTTGATCGAATTTGCTTTGTCTCATGGTCATAATAACCGATGTGAATATCTCCAAAATTATCAACCCATCCGGAATAGGTCCGTTTATAATTTCCTTCATAATAAACAGCCCGTGGGTCTGAAAACCAGCACCAGGCACCGTTAAACGTCATTGATTGATACTCTTCCGATGATGGGGCATCATCAGTTTTAACGGATTGCTTTACAAAATCCTGTGAAAACCCTAAAATGCAGAAATTAACCGAAAACAATAAGGTTGTGAAATATTTAATCATGTTTCATTATTTAAATTTAGCTACAATAATAATTTATTTTTTGCATATTCATGCATACCCATCGCCTGGTCTATTGATCAACTGTTCCTACCTTTTCCTTTTGTTCGACAAAATAAGGCTGAAACGTATATGAAGATTTTTCAGCCCAGGGCACGTTTATATTCGGTAAATGTTTACGAAGCTTCTTCTTCACATCCCGGTATTTCGCTTTACCTGTTTGGTTGTACCATTCATTGGGATCTTTTAAATGATCATACAATTCATCGCTCCCATCTTCATACTGAATATATCGGAATTCGGAGGATCGAATCCCATGATTGTTCATTCCAAAGGTAGTAATCGCATAATTCTCAGTTGTGTCAATCTCTGATTCAATGATTGGAACAAGTGATTTACCTTCATTACGCCCGTAAGCTGGCAAACCACATAGTTCAAGCAATGATGGATAAATAGAAAGTAATTCAACGGGTTCGTTTATTACTTTTCCCTTTGGAAGATTTGAACCGGCAAACATTAATGGTGCATTGGTAGCTTCCTCCCACAAACAATGTTTGGCAAATGTACCTTTTTCGCCTAACCGGTAACCATGGTCTGACCAAAGTACAACAACGGTATTGTTAGCATATTTGCTATTTTTTAAAGCTTCCAAAACCCGACCAACCTGGTGGTCCACAAAACTCACGCACGCCAGATACGCCTGAATGATATTTGCCCATTCGTTGTTTTCAATTGCCCATTCGGTAGAAGGCATCATGGGCAGGTCGTTGATTTGCAATGCAATTTCCGGTACATCATCCAAATCATCTTCATTGTAGGGTGTCATGGCTTCCAGCTCCTTCTTTGGATGCATATCAAACCACTTTTGTGGAACATACCATGGTACATGAGGACGTAAAAATCCGACACTTAGAAAAAACGGTTGGTTGAATTCCTTATTTAATCTTTCGATAGCCCAGTCTGCCGATTGATGATCGGGCATGAGTGAATCAGCTTCCGGATACGCTCCCCAATCGGTGCTTGTTCGGCCATATTTGTTCCGGTTGGCGCTTGCATAACCATCCCAGACAAATCGTTCGTCCGGTACAGGACCAAAACCCGGATACCTGCCACCTGATTCATCGAACAATCCATCGGGGGCATGGTGATGAAATATTTTACCTATGCCCATGGTGTGATAGCCGTGATTTTTGAAATATTCAGGCAAAAAAATGATATCCCGTGTAGCTTCGTTTGCATTTTTTATCTCGTTGTCGTCGATCATACCGTAAATACCGGTGGTTGATGGACGTAATCCGGTCATTAAGGATGCTCGTGAGGGCCCACATAAGGGAGCCTGGCAATGTGCATTGGTAAATAACACACCTTGTGATGCCAATTGATCCATGTGCGGGGTTTTGGCATTGGGATGGCCGTTCATGCATCCCAGCCAGTTGTTCAAATCATCGATGGCAATGAACAATACGTTTGGTTTTTCAGAGCTTTTCTTAACTGCCTTGTCTGAATTAACTGAATTACAAGATAAACCAACCAGTACAATGATTGCATAAGATAAATACAGGTTATTTTTCATTTCTAAAAATCATTTATTAATTATTAAAATGTCAACGTAAACACCGTTTCTTTCTCCGGCACTGATTGTGCCGAAATAGTTCCGTTATGCAGCCTCATGATTTGTCTTGACAAACTTAATCCGATTCCTGAACCTGAAGGTTTTGTTGTGAAAAAAGGAATAAAGATTTTATCCAACACATCTTTTAAGATACCCTGCCCGTTATCCATTACCTGGATGGTTAGGTGGCCGCGTTTATTCAGGAAAGCCCTCAGTTCAACGCGTGGATCATCGCAATCCTTAAGGGCATGAATCGAATTCTTTATAAGGTTGATAATCACCTGCTCAATCAATTGTTCGTCAGCGTTAAATCTTATCTCGTCCGGTTCAGTGGAGACCCTGAAATCAATTCCATTGCCCTTCATCTCGTCTTCCATCAGCAACTGAATATTTTTGAATAGTTCATTGACTGAGGAAACCTTAAAATTCGGTTTCGGAATGCGAGTAAGGTTGCGGTACGTATTCACAAAATGAAGCAGCCCGGTACTTCGTTTGTTAATGGTTTGCAATGCCTGCTGAATTTCCATGACGGTTTCCTGATCAACATTGCCTCCTTCATCGATGATGCTTTTTAACATGAGGTCAAGGGTCGATGACAGCGAAGCAATCGGTGTGATGGAGTTCATGATTTCATGTGTCAGTACCCGTATAAGTTTCTGCCATGCTTCTGTTTCCTGCTCTTCCAATACACTTTGTAAGTTCGAAATGGTGGCCAGGGTAATGATACGTGATTTCATTTTCAGTTCAGTGGCATAAATCGAAAGCTGCAACAAGTCATCTTCATCACGTACCTTCACCAATCTGTTTTCACCGGGTTTAATTTCTAAGAGATTTGTTACCAGATCCTCACTAAAATTTTCAAGGCCGTGTATATTTTTAAGGGAAGACACCTGAAAAAGTTTTTTTGCTGCTTTATTTATCATCTCGATGGTGCCGTCCTGCTGAAATGCAACAATGCTCACATCAATATTCTGAACAATGCTCTGCAGGTAATGAAAATGCTCCTCCTTTTCGGAACGCACTTGCTGAAAGTCTTTGATTACATCGTTGAAAGCCCGGTTTAGCTCATCAAATGAACTCCCCATTCCCTCTACCTGAAATGAACGAGTGAACTCCGAAAATCTTATGGACTCAAGGAATCCGGCCAAATCCCGGTTCGTTTTATCTACATACCGTATTAACGAAAGTACCTGCAAAATGATGATTACACCAATCAGAATCGGGGTAATATAGAAATCGGTTTCAATAGCAAGAAAAAACAGGAAAAAACTTAGTGCGATTACAGTGATTCGAATGATTATATTTACCCTGAACTTCTTATAGATCATATTTTTCCATTCTTCTGTACAGAGAAGTACGGGTCAAACCCAGTTCATCTGCTGCCATGGTTATGTTTCCCTGGCTTTGTTTCAGCACTTTTAGAATAACTGTTTTTTCAATTTCGTCAAGGTTAAAGGTATCAAAATCCAGATCGTTTCCTTTTTTCTTTGGGGGTGAAAGCATAAAGTCATCAGGTTCAAGCCGGGCAGATTCACTCAAGATGATAGCCCGTTCCATGGCATGCTGCAACTCACGCACATTACCCGGCCACGAATACTGGTTTAATTTTTTCAAGGCAGCCGGGCTTAATCCCTGTATTGGCTTTTTATACTTTTTTGAGTAAATCTTCAGAAAATGGTCCGCAATTAATTGAATATCACCCGAACGTTCTCTAAGCGGTGGTAAATGAATTTCAACTGTATTGATTCGGTATAGTAAATCCTGGCGAAATTCATCTTCAGCAACCAACTCATGAATATTGTTGTTTGTGGCGCATATAAGCCGCACATCAATGGGGGTTGGTTTATTGGAGCCAACGCGTATTACTTCTCTCCGCTCGATGATGGTAAGCAGCTTCTGTTGCATGGTTAGGGTCAGGTTCCCGATTTCATCGAGAAACAAGGTGCCTCCGCTGGCTATCTCAAACCTTCCGGGCTTGGATTTTTTGGCATCGGTAAATGCTCCTTTCTCATGACCAAAGAGCTCACTCTCAAACAGTGTTTCTGCAATGGATCCCAGATCAACACTTATAAACACCTCATCTCTTCGCAGGGAGTTCCGGTACAATGCCCGCGCTACAAGTTCTTTTCCGGTACCATTTTCACCCAGTATCAACACGTTGGCATCGGTAGCAGCCACCTTCTTAATGGTTGTAAATACCTCCTGCATCTCAGGTGAATTCCCAATAAATTCATGAAATGGCTGGTCCAGAACAGCGCTAATTTCTTTTTGCTTGCTTCGAAGGTTGTATGCTTCTTTTCGTGACCGGCGAAGTTTCACAGAAGAAGAAACGGTGGCCAAAAGTTTTTCATTCTGCCAGGGTTTAAGCACAAAATCTGTAGCACCCGATTTTATTGCCTTTACAGCTTTTTCGGCATCCCCGTACGCCGTTATAAAAACCACCACCATGTCCGAATCAATTTCCAGGATGCGCTCCAGCCAGTCAAACCCCTCCTGTCCGCTTATGGCATCTTTGGTAAAGTTCATATCCAGCAAAATCACATCGTAATCTTCTTCTGCCATTAATTCGGGAATTCGATTTGGTGAACTAATGGTCTGAATGATTTCGACATGTTGTTTTAGTAACAGTTTCAATGCAAATAAAATATCTTCATTGTCATCAACAGCCAGGATTCTCCCTATTTTATTGCTCATACAAAAGATTTTCAGATAATACTTAGCTATGTAAAAATAATCAAAAATTATCAGATGTTCGATTTCGAACTATTTATGTTTAATAAAATTACAAAATCAGAGATTTATGCGTAACCAAATATTTGGATAGATCTAATTATCAATACTTTAAATTATTTGGCATAATAAATGCAATTTCTTCACGAAATGCCTGAAAATGTTTCGATAATGAACGGAATGGACAAAAAAATAGAGCAAAAAAACAAATGGATAAAAAAATACATGTGGCCCATGGGAGGGTTCCTGATCATCTTACTGTTGCTCATTCGCATCGTTTTTGGAGACAATTCCTCAAAATACAATGTAGACGCCAACAAAATAACCATTGAAAAAGTAATCAATGATAAATACCAGGATTACATTTCAGTCATTGGCACCGTAGAACCCATTCGTACCATTTATCTTGATGCCATTGAAGGAGGCAGGGTTGAAGAAATTCTTACGGAAGAGGGTGAGATGGTTGAAAAGGGAGATCCCATCATTCGCTTAAGCAACAACAATTTGCTGCTGGAAATATCCAATAATGAAGCCCAGGTGGCCCGGGCAATCAACGAACTGCGCCAGGCACGATTGCTAATGCAGCAAACCAAATTAGACAATTTACGGAGCATCATTGAGTTTGACCGGCTTTTAAAACAACAGGAACGAGCATTTAAAAACAATGAAAAGCTTTACAAAAATCAGCATATTTCGAACGAAGACTACATGCTTTCAAAAGAGCAATATGATGCCTCATCCCGCACACTTAAATTGTTAAAGGAGAACAGTCGGCAGGATTCGGTCTTTCGCAGCATTCAGATAAAATCGCTTGAATCAAGTGTCAGAAGCCTTGAAAATAACCTTGGAATTATACGCAACCGTCTGGATGCACTTTTAGTTAAGGCCCCCGTTGACGGTGAGTTGGCAACCCTGAATCCCGAAATTGGCGAGGTAATCAGTTACGGCACACGTGTTGGAATCATCAATATCCTTGATTCTTATAAAATGCGTGTGGAAATCGATGAACATTATGTACCGAGAGTCATTCGCGGACTAACAGGGGAATTTGAATTTGCAGGGGACAAACACCGGTTAAAATTAACCAAAGTGTACCCTGAAGTTCAAAATGGAAGATTTGCAGTTGATATGGAATTTATCACAGAAATACCTCAACAAATTCGTATTGGTCAAACTTCCCGGATACGGCTTGAATTGGGAGAATCAAAAAACGCGTTGCTAATTCCCAGGGGTAGTTTTTATCAAAACACCGGGGGCCAATGGATTTATGTAGTCAACGAGTCTGATGAATATGCCGTAAAGCGTGACATACGAATTGGGAGGCAAAATCCACGGTTTTATGAAGTTCTTGAAGGTCTTGAAGAGGGAGAGAATGTAATTGTATCAGGATATGATAACTTTGGCAATGCAGATAAGCTTATTCTGAAGAATAAATCATGATGTGAAGAATTGGTTTATGACAATAAAATGCGTTCTCTGATTAATATTTTAAAGACATCGAACAAAGTATACTTAAAAAAAAGAAACGATGATAAGAACACTTGATTTGGTAAAAGTTTTCAGGACTGATGAGGTTGAAACAACGGCATTAAATAAAGTGAACCTGGAAGTTCAACACAGTGAATTTGTTGCCATCATGGGTCCTTCCGGATGTGGAAAATCAACTTTATTGAATATTGTTGGATTGCTGGATAATCCATCAGCAGGAGAACTGTATTTTGATGGCATTGAAGTATCAAAATTTACTGAAAAAAAACGAACAAACCTGCGTAAAGGCAATATTGGTTTTGTTTTTCAAAGCTTCAACCTCATCGACGAACTTACCGTTTATGAGAATGTTGAGTTACCGTTATTGTATATGAAAATCCCGTCATCTGAAAGAAAACGCAGGGTCGAAGATGTATTAAGCAGAGTGCGCATCGGCCATCGGAAGAAGCATTTTCCTCAACAATTATCGGGTGGACAGCAACAACGTGTAGCCATTGCCAGGGCCGTAGTATCCAAACCCAAACTTATCCTTGCCGATGAGCCCACAGGAAACTTAGATTCATCCAACAGTGAGGAAGTAATGAACATGTTATCGGAATTAAACAAGGAAGGTACCACCATTGTGATGGTGACTCACTCGCCATCGGATGCTGAAAAAGCACACCGGATAGTGCAATTGTTCGATGGACATATCGTTACTGAAAACATTAAACATGTATTATAAATCTTGCTATCATGAAAGAAATTTGTATTCCCATTTCACATTTTTCTGGTGATCAGATTGCAGAAGTGCTTGTAAAGATTGGTAATCGGGAAGAGAAATATCACTTCAGAGTTGAATCGTTTCCATGGAATACGAATGAAAATCAAGACCTTGATGAAGAAACTTACCTTACGGAATCCCTGAAACGGATATACGGATTAAAGCGTGCCATTCAAAATTATGACAAGTGCTGGGAACTGATACAAATATTCACACCCGAGGAAAACACAACACATATACACGTGCTTTACAGAATGAAAAAAGAACAGGAACATCAATTAAATCAACGAATATCATGAAAAAAACATTGCTTTACTTGTTATTAGGATTTTTTACGTTTGTCAATGCATCCGCACAAAAAAAGTGGAGCCTGCGGGAATGCATTGAATATGCTCATGAAAACAATTTGCAGGTAAAAAGGCAAAAAATAGCAGCAGAAACAGCAAAGGGCATGAATGAACAATCGAAATTTGAGCGATTGCCAAATTTAAATGCAGGTGTAAATCACAATCTGAGTTCAGGAAAATCTGTTAATTACGACACCTACGAATATGTTAACCAGACCTTTCAGGCAGGTAACCTCGGGATTCAGTCAAATTTTAACATTTTCAACGGATTTGAAACATATCACCGAATTAAAAAAAGCGAATTTGATTTAATGGCAAGGCTCGAAGATGTTGAGAAAATTAAAAATGACATAACCCTGAACATTGCAACAGCATATCTTCAAATTTTGTTTAACAGAGAGCTGCTCGAAGTAGCTGAGAGCCAGATGGAAGTAACAACATTGCAGGTTGAACGAACGGAAAAACTGGTTGAAGTAGGCAATGTGGCAAGGGGAGAACTACTCGAAATTCAGGCACAACTGGCAAATGAGAAACTAAATATTACGAATTACAAAAATGAACTCATTAATTCACGAATTACCTTAATTCAACTCATGGATTTGGATAGCATTTCCGGTTTTGATATCATTGTACCAACTGACCTTGAAGCAACGATTGATCAATCATTATATAATGTTAATCAGATATACAGTGAAGCAATTGGATTCCTTCCTGAAGTGAAAAGTGCTGAATACAACCTGAAAAGTGCTGAAAAAGATGTAAATGTTGCCCAGTCAGGTTATATGCCAAGTCTTTCGTTAAGAGGAACCCTTTCCTCCCGCTATTCTGAAATTGGAAAAAGACCACTGGATCCCGATGCTGATTATCCGTATGGCGAACAAATTTCGGATAATTTCTATAAGCAGGCTACCTTATCGCTGAATATTCCTATTTTTAATCGTTTTCAGGTAAAAAATAATGTGGAACGTGCAAGGCTTGATGTAATGGATTCAAAACTTGCCCTCGAACAGACAAAACTTGAATTGTATCAGATAATCCAACAGGCACATGCGGATGCAATTGCTGCAAAAGAAAAATACAATGCAACCATTGAAGCTGTGGAATCATATCAGGAAGCTTTTAACTACACCGAACAAAAATTTAATGTCGGAATCGTAAGTTCCGTTGACTATAATATTGCCAAAAACAATCTTACAAGGGCAAAGTCGGAGATGTTACAGGCAAAATTCGAGTACATATTTAAATCAAAAATACTGGATTTCTATGTCGGGAAACCAATCGTCATTTAGCCTTATTCATTAACTTCGTTGAGCTCCCCGAAAAAATACTGAAATCAAAGACAAAAAGAAACCGCAAGGCAACGAAGAATTTAGCTGGATTGAAGCCATGGGTTGGGCCGCCTTTGCAGGATCAATGGCCAGCACATTGAAACTACTGATAAGCAGAGGTGCCAGGGTTCAATTTGATAAATTTATCCAGCAACCAACGTAGATTATTACCTAAGTTGAGCGGTACGAACGAAGTGAAGTAGCGCTTTACTTAGCGTTAACCCCGACATAGAAAATGTTGCATTTCACCGAATGGGTAAGGTGAAATGCTTACTTTTTCTTCGTCGATTGAGCGTAATCGCTCAATTTGGGTATTAATGTAAAATTAGTATTATGAAACAGACCATCCGCCAATTGTCGGACAAGT
>CAZAMT010000090.1:0-13760 GCA_964486145.1 uncultured Bacteroidales bacterium | reverse complement strand
ATATAGAATGGGTTGAAGTATTTGCGTACCCGATAAAAGATAAGGACGCAGGAGAGGTTAGCGGAATTATTGAGTTTGTGAGGGATATCACCAACCAAAAAAAGACGGAAGAAAAACTTGAGCAAAGTGAATCTTATTACCGATCGTTACTCAACAGTGTGTCTGATATTATTGTTGAAATTTCTGAAGAAGGTATACAAAAATTCATTAGTCCTGCTGTTGAAAAATTCACCGGATACAAACCCGAAGAACTTAAAAAGCCATTTTCAAAGGTTATTCATCCCGAAGATTTGGGAAAAGTTCTGGAAATCTGGCAAAATAGTTTACATGATTACGGAACTCTTCATAAGGTTGAATACAGACACATACATAAAACCAAAGGTTATATCTGGGCCGAAGCAAATGCAAGCAGTTTTTTAAATGATCCGGCCATAAATAGTGTAATCGTTTCGGTACGTGATATCAGCGAGCGGAAATATGCGGAAGATGAACTTGCAAAGAGTAAGTCGCGTTACAAAGCTTTAAGCAATGCTGCTTCTGAGATGCTTGCCCTGGAAGATCTTTCCGATATCTATAATTACATCAGTGAAAAAATGCATGAGCATTTTCCTCAATCGATAACTATATTTGTTACAGTTGATGAAGAAAAGTCGACATCCAGATTAATCAATATAAATGGTCTTGATGATACTTTACTGGCAAAAGCCTTTAAGATCAGCGGTGAAAATATTATCGGTAATACATTCCGGCTTCTTCCCGGTCATTACAAAAAATACAAAACGGGTAGGTTAAGCCATTTTGAAGGCGGACTGGCGGATTTTGCAGGCCCGGAATTTCCGGCGATCGCTGCTAACGGTATTCAAAAGCTGCTGGAAATCAGGGATATTTATGCCATTGGTATCAACAAGGATGATAAACTGTATGCCATCCTGCATTTTTTTACAATGAAAGAGGATTACCCTGTTGATAGTTATTTTGTTGAATCGTTTATCAAACAGGCCGGAATTATCATTGATCGCAAAATTATGGAAATTGCGCTGAAGGAAAGTGAATCCCGCTTGCGAAGCCTTAACCAGACAAAGGATAAATTATTTTCCATCATTGGCCATGATTTGAAAAACCCGTTAAGCAATATCATCGGATTTACAGGATTATTGCAAAGTAATGATTACAAACCTTCCGAGGTGGTGGATATTAACCGGCACATTCATAAATCTGCAAGGGCAATGGCCGATTTGCTTGAAAGCCTTCTTCAGTGGTCACGAACACAACAGGATAACCATAATATACTTCCACAGAAAATCAACATCGGTGAAATTGCCGGTAAGTGTATTGATTTAATGATGGCATCAGCAACTGCAAAAGATATCGATGTAACCACGGATATTGGGAAGGATTCAACCGCTGTTGGGGATAAGGAAATGATTACAACGGTGATTCGAAACCTGGTGTCAAATGCAATAAAATTTACCTGGTCCGAAGGTAAAATCCATGTTGGGTATCGCGAAAAGGGCAAATGCGCGATCATCAGTGTTTCAGATACAGGCGTTGGAATAAAAAATACCCGTAATTTGTTTGCCCTCGATCAAACAACTACAACAAAGGGCACTGCAGGTGAAAGTGGAACCGGACTGGGCCTGGTTATTTGTAAAGAATTCATTGAAAAGAATCAGGGCGATATCTGGGTGAACAGTAAACCCGGAAAAGGAACTACCTTTTATTTTTCACTTCCTTTGGAATAATTTCTTGATTCCTGACAATTATAAAGAACTTCGTATCTGTATTTTTACAGAAAATAAATTAAAATCACCTTCAAAGTGCTAATTTTACATGAATATTAACCAGTTAATTATATTAATTATTACGTGATATATCCTGAACATTTTGAAGAAAAAATTGGTTTTGATCGCATCAGGGAGATGCTAAGTGAAGGATGTCTTTGTAATCTTGGCCGAAATGAGGTTGATAAACTGCAGTTTCTTACCGATTCCAGGAAAATTCGTGATGAACTGCAAAAGGTAGAGGAGTTTAAACAGTTACTCACATTTGAAGATAATTTCCCGGTGGATAATTATCACGACCTTTCCCCTGTATTTTCGAAAATAAGAATAGAAGGAAGGTTTCTTGAACTGGAGGAATTGTTTCAGATGAAGAAATCACTGGAAACGATAAAAGCCATTGTATATTTTTTTAAAAGCGATGACAGAAGGGATAAATACCCGATGTTACAGCAGCTTGTAAAGGATATTCCCTTGTTCCCGTTTATTCATCAACGGATTGATAAAATTATTACATCAAACGGACGAATGAAAGACAATGCCTCACCTGAGCTTTCCGACATCAGAAGTTCTCTGAAGGCTAAAGAAAATTCTGTATCACGGGTAATGCAATCGGTTTTGAAAAGGGTTCAGGGGGCAGGCTTAATAGATTCGGATACTACCGTTACCATTCGAAACGGAAGGCCTGTACTTCCGGTGCTTGCAGGAAACAAGAAAAAAATTTCCGGTTTTGTTCATGATGAATCGGCAACAGGAAAAACCGTGTTTATTGAACCTGCTGAGGTGGTTGAACTGAACAATGAGATCAGGGAACTGGAGAATGCCGAGAAACGTGAAACAATAAAAATCCTTACCGTTTTTGCTGATGATATACGACCGTACATTGAAGATTTGAAAATGGCCTATGAATATCTTGGAATAATTGATTTCCTGCGCTCCAAAGCTCGCTTCGCGATCCGGATCAATGCATATAAACCTGCAATGGAAGATAAACCATGGGTTGATTGGTTTAAGGCTGTTCATCCGCTTCTGTTTCTGCATTTTCAAAATATGAACAAACAGGTTGTCCCTCTTGATATCACGCTTGATGAAAATAACCGAATATTGTTAATTTCCGGGCCCAATGCCGGCGGAAAATCTGTTTGTTTGAAGACGGTCGGGCTTTTGCAGTACATGTTTCAATGCGGGATGCTGGTACCTGCGCGGGACAATTCGGTATTTGGAATTTTTGATAATGTTTTCATGGACATTGGAGATGAGCAATCCATTGATAATGATTTAAGTACATACAGCTCGCATTTGACAAATCTGAAACATTTCACGCGAAATGCAAATAGCAAAACCCTGGTGCTGGTGGATGAATTTGGAACCGGAACAGAACCTTTACTCGGTGGAGCTATTGCAGAGTCGGCATTGCAACATCTGAATAAAATGAAATCGTTTGGGGTTGTGACAACGCATTATACCAACCTGAAGCATTTTGCATCTGAAAATGAGGGTGTAATTAATGGTGCCATGTTGTTTGACAACCATCGTATGCAGCCGCTTTATAAGCTTGAGATAGGAAAACCGGGAAGTTCATTTGCTTTTGAGATAGCGAGGAAAATTGGATTGTCAGAGGAAATACTGAAGCATGCCGGTGAATTAATAGGGCAGGAGCACATTGATTTTGATAAACATTTGAAGGATATACTCCGCGACAAACGATACTGGGAAAATAAACGTTACAAGGTACGGCAATCGGAGAAAAAACTGGATTCGGTAATTGAACAGTACCAGCAGCAACTCGAAGAGGTAAACAAGGAAAAGAAGGAGATTATCCGACAGGCGAAGGATGAAGCATCCCGGATTTTGGCAGATGTAAACAAGAGGATAGAAAATACCATCCGGGAAATAAAAGAATCACAAGCAAACAGGGAAAAAACCCGGATTGCCCGTAAGGAGTTGGAAAGTTTTAAAGAGCAAATAAATCGTCAGGGAGAGGAGCAGGATAAAATTGACCGTAAAATCAACAAAATAAAGAAGAAGCAGAAACGCCAACAGGTCGCGTCAAATGTGGATAAACCTGAAGTAATGGATGTGGGCGATAAAGTCCGGATTAAAAATCAGGATACGGTAGGGGAGATTATTGAAACAGATGGTGATGATGTGGTTGTTGCTTTTGGTCAAATGGTCAGCCGGTTATCCAGGGAGAAGCTTGAAAAAGTAAGCAACCGCCAGGTAAAACGGGAAACAAACAAACGCGCGGATCTGGGCAATTGGGATGTTGGTAAGCGAAGAATGAAGTTTAGGCCTGAACTGGATGTACGGGGAAACAGAACCGACGAAGCCATTCAGAAAGTTTCGGAATTAATTGACGAAGCAGTGGTTGTAAACGCGAATGAACTGCGGATTCTGCATGGCAAAGGAAACGGGATATTAAGGCAAATGATTAGGGAGTACCTTTCTACTGTTGATGTTGTGGGTAGTTACGCGGATGCCCACATCGAGTTGGGCGGGTCTGGCATTACAGTAGTTAATTTAAGTTATTAATCGATAACTGATAACGAAATTGCAAAAGTAATTGTCATTACATGCTATAAATAATTTGTAGTGTTGTTTATATTATTTCACGCCAAGCCACCAAGTCGTTAAGTTGTTGATTACATGAATTTTGTTCTGTTTGTAAGGAGATATCGAATGACCAGGTTTAAAGGATTTAGAATAGAATTACCTTTGCGCTTTTGCGTCTTCGCGAGAGAAAACAGGAAGCTTATTTAATAGAATTTCTAAATTCGTTGGTTGTTTAAACAATTAATAAAACCTGCTGTTGAAAATTCATATTTTAGTTCCCGCAATTACAAATAGGTTGAAGTATATTACATCTTTTATCTTTTCTGATATTCTTCAACTGGATGTTGAATTACATGTTGATTTCAAGCAATTTACTGCCTTAAAAGGACTTAAATTCAACTATACAGATAAAACAACTGGCAACGTACCTTCGGTCATTCCAGCCTCATTACTTTTTGATTCGGGTGTACAGCCGGAGATTTATTTGAGTTGTAAAGAAAAAGGAATTGAGAAGGCTTTTGCAACCCAAACTACCCTGGATTCCCTGAATTTTGACTTGTTTGCAGCCGCTTTTTTTCTGCTCAGCAGGTACGAAGAATATGTAAACCCAAACAGAGATGAACATAATCGGTTTTGTGCAGTTGATAGCCTTTCATTTCTGCAGGGATTCCTTGAAAACCCCGTGGTAGATCAATGGGCATATCAGTTAAAATCTGAATTGCAGCGGTGGTATCCGGAGGTGCGATTTCCGGAAAGAACATTTAATGCAATATCAACGATTGATGTAGATAATAATTATGCTTACCGGCACAAGTCGTTCATAAGACATAGTGGTTCTTCGATAAAAAGCCTGTTAAAAGGTGACTTTGAGGATCTAAAAACCAGGTTACACGTTCTTTCGGGTAAACGTAAGGATCCTTTCGATACGTATGATTACCTTTTCCGGCTTCATAAAAAATACAACCTGGAACTGCTTTTTTTTATCCTTACCGCCAACTACGGCCGATACGACAAAAATCATCCGGTTAACAGCAAGGCTTTTCAGCAGTTGGTAAAAAAGCTCTCTGCAAAAGCTGAAATTGGTATCCATCCATCGTATGGTTCCCATGTCAATAAACAGGGTACTATACAGGAAAAACAGACACTTGAAAAAATCACAAATAAGCAAATCATTAAAAGCAGGCAACATTTTTTAAAAATGTCGCTGCCCATAACTTACCGGAACCTTTTAGCAATTGGTATTCACAACGATTTTACCATGGGATATCATGATCATGCTGGTTTTCGGTCAGGTACATGTACTCCGTTTTTGTTTTTTGATTTGGGGAAAAACGAAGCAACCCGTCTCATGGTCTATCCTTTTGCCGTGATGGACATAACTCTGAGGCAATACATGGAATTGAGCCCGGAACAGGCGCTTCGAATAACCGGAAAGTTCATGGATAAGGTAAAAAACGTACAGGGAACCTGGATTAACCTCTGGCATAACGAGTCGGTTTCAGATTACCGGGAATGGAGCGGGTGGAAGAAGGTTTTTGAATTATCCCTGAACCACATGTCCGTTGAAAAGTAGAAAAATCGAATTATGGTTTTTTATTTTTTACTTGTACATGGTGGTAATTAAAACCCGATTCACGGGGTAAACAGGGGTTATCCGTTTAGGCGGAAAAGCGATACTTCACTGTGTTCGTATCGCTCAACTTAGGTAAAAGTTTCCCTCCCGGCTTAACCACCCGAAGCAAACTTTTAAGAAACCTTTTGGGTTGATCAACAGGTTCAATAACCTCTGTGGAGATTACATAATCGAAGGATTGGTCGCGAAAAGGCAGCCTGTTGGCATCGGCAACGATTCCATAATGGTTGTCTTGAGCGACAACTTGTACCGCTTTTTTGATGTTTACCGGAGAAATATCTAATGAAACAACTTCATTGTTCCGGGAAAAACGTCGGGCCACCCACGAACGACCTGCTCCAACGTCAAGAAGTTTATTGTCGTCATCACTCACGTAAGATGCTACATATTCTTCGATTCTTCGCGCATCATGGGTCACTTGAGGGTCTTTTGGCCGGAAATAATCAACCGATTCTGCATCTTTTTGGTAATGTGCTACATCATTGCTGGCGTTGGAAGCTTCATCTATGAGTATAGGAACACCTTCGTACACAGGGTATTTTTTTTTGCAATGTTCATACTCCAGCGAATCATTCACCAAAACCAGTTCTCCCAGACAGGCAGGACAGGCTGTTCCTTTGTATACTATCGATTTCTTCATAAAAAGTGATATGGCTTCAAAAGTATAATAATTTTATTTTCAGAGCCATTTGCTGCGTTCATTTATTGCCACATTCCCGTTTGCTTGATGGGGTGAAAATTCAGTAAACGTGCAGGAATTTCACTATGTTTGTAACAATTGAAAACAAACATGATCAGGTATTTCAAACATCGGGAAATTGACAAAGAAAAATGGGATGCATGCATAAATCAATCGCTTAACGCGCGCTTTTACGTTTTATCATGGTTTTTAGACATCGTGTCTCCCGGATGGGATGGGCTTGTTGAAGGCGATTATGTGACGGTTTTTCCTGTTCCCCGCAAAAAAAAATATGGAATTCCCTATCTGATTCAACCGGTGTACTTGAAATTCCTTGACATTTACAGCTCCCGGCAAGAAATGAGTAAAGATGGCTGGTTACGTGTGGTTTTATTAATGATGCAGAGGTTTCCTTATGTGAACATATTTGTGTCTGAAATAATACATCATGGGTTGAACAGGCCTGATAATAAAAGGATGAAAGGGCAAGAGCTTGATTTAAGCACTGGTTTTGATAAGTTAAAACAGAATTTTACTAAAAATATAACTAAAAATCTGAAGCAGTCTTCAGAATATGAATTTTCTTTTCAGGAACATGTGCGTATAGATGATTTTTTAAGATTAAAACAAAACAATTACGCAATGCAAAGTACCAAAAGTCAATTGATTTTGCTGCGTAAAATATTAAATTCCAAGGATGTGCAGTGCACGAGAGAAATTGTTGGAATCAAAAATGAACATGGTGTTTTGATCAATGCGGTGGCTCTTTTACTGCATGCAAACCGAATTTACATATTAACCTCGGCTACAACCAAAGAAGCCAGGGATAAAAAAGCAAGATTTTATATGAATGAAAAAATAATTGAAAAATATGCGAACAGCAAGCATACTCTGGATTTTATGGGTTCAAATATAGATGGAATAGCCTATTTCAACAAAGGATTTGGAGCAAAAGATTATTATTACTATCACCTTGAAACCGGAATGCTGCAGAAGCTGCTTAAAATGGTGAAGAATTAAATTAGGTATGCTTGGAATGCTCAAAAAAATCGTTGGTGCCCGCTGTATTTTTCCATTGTATCATGTGGTTAATGATTTTTATATGCCCCATGTCGATCAGGTCTTTCGCATTACCTCCAGGAATGAATTCATAAAAGATTTAGATTATTTATTGCGTCATTTTGAACCTGTAAACATGCATGATTTGCTTAAACAACCGGAGCTGGTTTATGAAAAAAAATTATTTCACCTGACTTTTGATGACGGCTTGAGGGAAATGTACGACGTTGTATTACCTGTTTTGCTTTCAAAAGGAGTTCCTGCAACGTTTTTTATAAACGCGGCATTTGTTGATAATCAGGATTTATTTTTTCGATATAAGCAGAGTTATTTACTAAATGAATTCAAGAATAAAAAAATTACTGACGGAGCAATTCAACAATTAAAAAACCTACTGGGTCTTAACCGCATTTCAAACAGCATTTTAAAACACCGGCTTTTAGGTGCAAAAAACAATAATGTTCAACTCATTGATGATATAGCGGCTACTCTTGAAGTTGATTTTCAGGCATTTCTATACCGGCGTCAACCCTACCTGACATCAGTACAAATAGAATCCATGATAAACAACGGCTTTACATTTGGAGCACATAGCATGGATCATCCTTATTACCCGCGGTTAAGCACGGAAGAACAAATCACGCAAACAGAGCATAGCGTTCACTATGTGCAAAATTCTTTCAATCTGCCTTACAGGTTATTTGCCTTTCCGTTTACCGACCACGGTGTTGGCAAAGCATTTTTCGATTATTTTTATGGTGAAAACAAACGCCTGGATTTTTCATTTGGAACTGCCGGACTAAAGGATGACTTCTATCCAAGAAACATCCAGAGAATACCGGTAGAAGATTCTAAAAATGCTCAAATGGCCTTAATTAGAGAGCATGTAGAATATATAATCAAGCGAATGTTAAATCTACATAAAACCAAAAGATGATCGAAAGGTTAAAACAAGCATTTGATCAGTATTCAACCAATAATGCATTTTGTATTCAGGAGGTATTTTATACTTATCGGGAACTAAAGGATCTCACCGCGGCTATCCAGCAAAAACTATTGCCTTTACAACTTAAAAAAAACGCCATAGCACTCATTTTTGTTGATGACAGTATTCAAACCTACGCCTCAGTTTTTGCCACCTGGTTTACAGGAATGTGTTATGTTCCCGTGAAAGCAAATAACCCGGAAAAACGAAACAGAAACATTTTGGAGCAGGTTCAACCGGATATTGTACTAAGCTGTTCGGCGCTGCCATCCTATGTTAAAGATTATGATGTTCCGGTGGTTGACACAGGTAACATAAATACAGGTACGGATCGGCTCAAAACGATAGAGCATGCACCAGACGATTTGGCCTACATTCTTTTTACCTCAGGAAGTACCGGAATACCCAAAGGGGTGAAAATCACGTATTCCAATATAAGTACATTTCTACAAAATTTTGAAAAGATAGGATTTAACCTCAGTCACAGGGATCGGTTTCTGCAAATGTATGATCTGACCTTTGATGCATCGGTTTTCTGTATGATTTTTCCCATGCTTTTTGGTGGATGCATATTTACGGTACCGGATAAAAGTATGAAGTATTTAAACGCCTATCGAATAATCCGGAATCACCAGTTGACATTTATTAAAATGACACCGTCTACAATTGCCTTTTTAGAGCCCTATTTCAACGAAATACTTTTAACACAGGTACGCTATTGTTTATTCGGGGCAGAACCTTTGACAAAATCATTATGGGATAAATGGAGGAAATGTGTTCCTCATGCTTCTTTGTTCAACGTATATGGCCCTACGGAAACCACCATCAATTGCACGTATTACAAACAAAATGATGAAATTAAAGCATATCATGACATCGTCTCCATCGGGAAAGCCCTTGGCGATTTATGTGTACTCGTCCTGGATGAGCACAATCAGATCTGTAAACCGGGCCAAAAAGGTGAATTATGCGTGGCCGGAAATCAAATTACTCCGGGATATTGGGATAACGATGAAAAAAATATCAGTTCTTTTTTCACAAAAGAGGTTGAAGGACAAAAAAAACGATTTTACCGGACTGGTGATTTAGCATACACAGATCTGGATGGTGATTTGTATTTTTGCGGCAGGCTCGATTATCAGATCAAGGTACAGGGGTTTCGTGTTGAATTGGGGGAGATTGAGCAATGTGCACGCGAATTAACAGGTCTGAAACGTACAATTGCAATGGGAGAGGAGGTTCAAAATCAAACCCGCATTTTACTGTTTGTTGAAAATTACACGGGTGATATTCGAGCGTTAAAAACTTATCTCACCAATGAATTACCTGATTATATGGTGCCGTGGAAAATAATAAATATTGCGGGTTTCCCTCAAACTACAAGTGGAAAGATTGACAGAAGAAAGCTGATGGATATAACCAACCCTGAACCTGAAAATGAAAATATATGAAGGATATAATTGAGCAAAACCTAAAAACGTTTTATCTTTCATTTTCAAAGTTTAACAAAAATATAACCGCGATTCGTAATGCCACGATTACGGGCGTATTTACCCCGTGTTATCCCTGGCCAAATTATTTGTTGGATTTGTCCTTGAACAGGCCGGATATTCAGGAAGTGGTGATTTATATGAATAAGAAAATAGAAGAAGGTAAATATCCTCCATTCATAATCGTTCAGGACTCCAGGCAGCATCCTGATTTTTTAGCTTTAATGGAAAAATACAGGTTCCGGCCTGTTGTTCAATGGTCAGGAATGGCTGCGCCGGCCCAACAAAACCAAAACGAACTTTATGGACAACCTGTTGATTGCAAAGTTAAACCAGTTCAAAGTGAAACGGAATTAAACGATTGGTTGAATATTGCAAATACTGCACTGTTCAACCAAAAGAAATTACATCCGGATGTGTTCAGATTCTTGCCAGGCAGTGATAATTATGATTTATTGCTTGGATATGCAGATAATAAACCTGCCGGTACAGGACTCGTCTTTCGAAACCACAACAGCACCGGAATATATTTGGTATCAGTTCTTGAAAAATTCAGAAGAAGAGGGATTGCTTCGGTATTAACAAGTTATATGATAAAACTCAGTTCAGGGCTTCCGCTGGTTTTGCATGCAACACCAACTGGGAAAAAAGTATATGAAAGATTTCATTTTCAGGAATATTGTACTTTTGAGGTTTTCTGGAAAATTGGGAAATTTGTATAAACTTTCAGGTATGACGGAAAATCAACTTTTAGAAGAATTGCAACAGGTATTTAAGCAGGTATTTGATGATCCTGAATTGGTTATTTCCAGTGAAACTACCATGGATGATATCCCGGCATGGGACTCCCTGCATAATGTAATGATTATCGATAAGATGGAGCAAAAATTTCATGTTAAATTTGAATTGGATGATATGTTCGACATGAACAGTGTTGGTGCCATCATGCAAAAGATTATTTCCAAAAAAAGATGAAATTACTGGAAATTAAAATCGGGGAATTACCGTCATTCATTGAAACGGATCAATACCGGCACTTTCAACAAATTCCGATAACCAGGGAGAGGGCAATTTCTCAGTACCATAATCCGAATGCCGATAAGCACGATGTGGGACTTATCATCGCTTTAAATGACGAGGGAAAAGTATTAGGATATATCGGGATATTACCTGAGAAAATCTATTGGAAAAATCAGATTGAAAAATTTTACTGGAACACCTGCTGGTGGGTGGATCCGTTGATCGGAAAAAAGGCTGCTATGACTCTGTTCTTTCAAATGCTTAAAATAACGGGTATGAAGCAACTTTTTTTTGAGTTGACAACAAAAACAGCATCGGTCATCGAAAAACTGCCATATTTTACGGTTTCTTCAAGAGTAGGAATGAGGCTGTTCTTTAGGTTTTATACAGCCGAATTATTGAAACAAAGAAGTAAGTTTAAAGCCGTTATCCCGGTATTGAAAATTGTTGATGGAATTGGAAATGTCATTTGGTATCCTGTTAGGTCGTACACAAACATTAAAGGAAGGAATCGGTTTTCTAATAGATTTAAAATTGAATCGCATATTGACGATGAAGTCAGCGAATTTATACAACCGTTTTTACAATATCATGTGATTAGACGGGGAAAAGCTGAATTGAACTGGATAATGGATTATCCATGGTTGGTGGTTGAAAATGAAAATAAGTCACACGAATTTCAAACGGGAAATTATTATTTTTCTCGTCAGGTGAATTCATTCCGGCATTACCCTGTGAAACTATATTCATCAGAAAGAAAAATGATCGCGTTCTTATTTATGAATGAAAGAAATGGTCACTTTTCTATTCCATATGTGTTCTGTGAACCTGAAAAAATTGAAATTGTTGCGGACTTCGTGCGTTATTTTTTAATGAAAAAAAAGGCAAAATCATTTTACACATTTAATAATCAGGTGTTAAAGGTTGTGGAAAAATGGCGGATCCCTCATGTTTTTAAAAAAAAGCTTACCAAATACATGGGATTTCCTACCGATGATAAATATAAAGATCTGAAACGCGAACATTACCAGGATGGTGATGGCGATGTGGTTTTTACGGGGTAGATTGAAGAAATAAAGATAATGGAAATGTTAAAGTCACAGATGCCCCAATAATTCCGGCAATAAAGCATTTGGTATATACCCGAAAGTGCGGAACATCTGTGTTTTAAGCTTTTACTCAACCTGCCTCAACGGCGTTGGGGAATCAGGTAATTCTTCTTTGTACCAGTTAACCTTTCGGGAAAAGTACATGATAACAGCTAGTATTATCACAAGACCGATGTTTCCCATCAGGAGTGCATAATCCATCAACTGGAGTAATGTGTACAGAAACATATAGATGATGATCAGTATTGATGAAAGGATGGCAGTGGTTTTAATATTCTTCAAAATGGAATAGGCATAAAATGTAATAAGTATGAATATCGTTGAGGCAGCTATGATATACGACCAAAGAAACGATATGTGTTCGGTGAGGGACAGGAGCAATGAATAGAAAACGATAAGCGAAATACCAACCAGCAGGTATTGCACCGGGTGAACCGGTTTTTTCTTAAGCAACTCGATAAAGAAAAACGTAAGAAAGGTAAGAATGATGAACATGATGGCATATTTCACCGAACGCATGGTTTTTTGGTAATGGTTTACCGGTACGATGAGCTCTACTCCAAATTCAGAACCGTTGAAGTTGTATTCACTGTTTTTCCAGGCCTGTGGGTAATTTCTGTTTAACTGAAGTATTTTCCAGTCGGCAGTAAATCCTGTATTATCAACATTGCGGTCGTCTGGTAAAAAAGCACCTGTAAAACTGGGGGATTCCCATGACGAAGAAAGAGTAGCTTTTGTGGTTTTACCAAGAGGGTAAAAGTAAAGGCCCTTACCTCCGTTTAAATCTATGTTGAACTGAAAATCCAGATTTTTATTATAGATGTCACCAACATTAAAATTGATGCCCGACTGAATAAGATTTGAATACTTTATGCCTGGTTGGGCAATGAATTCCGACTCACCAAGCTGAAAAACTATCTGATGATTTATTCCCCGCATATCGGGGATACCTGCATTTACCACAACCTCATCCCAAAGAATGTCATTTTCGTTGATGTCAATTTCAGAAAAATTTGGAAATACAAACGAACCGGAAAAATTCAAACCGGAATTATAAACAATTACTTTATAAATGCCACGGTATCGTTCTTCCGGATACATTTTACCGTTGATTACAAGACTTTCGGGTAACACATGTAAATAGTTTTTCACTTTTACAATTTCATTATCATCTTCAATCATTGTATGGTAAGGAATGACCATAAACGGACCTGCCAGGGTCTGCTCATTTCCCCATTTTGAAGTTACCTCCTCGGTTACCTGTTGCATAAGTGATTCCCTCTCCCGAATGAGGTTACGAATCATTCCGGCAGGAATAAGAAGAATGAGTACCAAGAATCCAATAACAAACAGTTTTAAGCTGATGGATTTCTTAAATTCACTAATGTAATCTGCTGCATGTTTCATGTGTTTAAAATTTGTGACCAAACCTGAAATTTGGCACTCATTTCAAT
>CAZAMT010000089.1:0-13802 GCA_964486145.1 uncultured Bacteroidales bacterium | reverse complement strand
TGGATGGAATCGAATACACCGAGGCAGATATAAATGGTTTTGCCGAAAAAGATACACGTGATAAATTTGATGAAGACAAATACCGTATTTTGGTGGTGGCCAATAAATACCTTACCGGTTTTGACCAGCCCAAATTATGCACCATGTATGTCGACAAAAAATTGCAAGGTGTTATGGCGGTACAGGCATTATCCCGCTTAAACCGTGCTGCCGATAAATTGGCAAAGAAAACCGAAGACCTGTTTATTCTCGATTTCTTCAATACCACCGAGGATATTAAAAACGCATTCGACCCTTTCTATACATCTACTACCCTAACCAAAGAAACGGATGTAAATGTACTGCATGAATTAAAAAGCACGTTGAGCGATGTAGGCGTTTACGAATGGAGCGAAGTGGAAGATTTCATCATCAAATATTTCGAAGGTGTCGATGCCCAACAATTAAGCCCAATTATTGATGTGGCGGCTAACAGGTTTAACCAGGAATTAGAATTGGAGGACGACCAAAAAGCTGATTTTAAAATTAAGTCCAAACAATTTGTGAAAATATACGGGCAGATGGCCTCCATCATGACCTATGAAATTGTCGATTGGGAAAAATTGTATTGGTTTCTGAAATTTTTAATTCCCAAACTCATCGTTAAAACGAAAGAAGATGAATTAATTGATGATTTATTGAATTCAGTCGATTTATCAACTTATGGTTTAGAACGCACAAAAGTAAATCAATCCATTGGTTTAGACAGTTCTGATTCCGAGCTTGACCCACAAAACCCTAATCCTCGTGGCGCACATGGTGGCGATGATGAAAAAGACCCATTGGATGAAATTATCAGAACCTTTAACGACCGCTTTTATTCCGGTTGGGAAGAAACACCCGAAGAAGCAAGAGTTAAGTATATATCAATAGCCAAAAATGTGATGGCGCATCCCGATTTTAAAGATAAAGTAGCAGAAAACGCCGACAAACAAAACAGCGACTTGGCACTAAAACGTATTATGGATGAAATCATGCTAAAACGCCGTAAGGCCAATGTAGAGGAATACAAGCGGTATGCAAAAGACGATGCCTATTATCAGGGCATATTTGATTTAATGAGAAGGATGATTGACAATCCTAATTTAATGACTGGTACATAATGAAAACTATTACCCAGCCCTATTTGCAAGCACATTGCCAAAGCCACACAAGCCAACGCTTCAATCAAAGCTTTGTCAAAGAGCTTGCAAAGCCGACCCAATTTGCCCACAGGGCATTAGGGTTTGCCCACGCTCAAAAAAACAAAATAAATTTATGCTTCGTGGTTAGGTTGGTGCAGATTGACAATGACAAGAAATATAAAGCTAAATAAATGACAAACAGACAGGTATGAATGAACACCGGTTGCCAACATCGTGTATAGTGCATTTGGCGGATAGTGCTAATTTCAAGGGAGTTACATCTAATAAACTTTGTAGCGGTTTGACAGGTTCGTGCTTCGAATCGCCAAACGACACCATACACGTAACCGTTTATACCCGTTCCACCACTGCCTAAATGATACTTCCTAATCGTGCATTTTCAACAATATGCCGGGTCATTCTGTTTTTATAATTATAAAATATCAAATGTTAAAAACTATGCATTGCTAACTATAACACGTGTAAACTATGAGAAGAAAAGAATCGTTGGTTGAGATGGTTATTAGAAGAAATAAGCGACTGGTAAGCCTTTTCACCCGCAATGGAATAAGTGTTAGATTGGTTGGTGATCCTGAAAAACCTGCTGTTATAAAAAACGAAGAAACTGTATTGTCCTGTTTTGTGAAAAATTTCAACCTATTCTTCACAAGAGAACCTTTCAGCGATGACATAGTGAAAACAATAAAATTGAAACATGAACCGGAAATGAACAAATATGAGCTGGAGCAAATCCTTGAAAGTTGCAGGCATCGGCATGTATTCAAATTAAGGCTGCACGGTACGAATCTTTTTTTGGCAGGCTATAATTATATCAATTCTGAGGATGCCATTGGCAGATACCCGGTTTTTGCACGACATAAACCCAAAGTTTATTTTGATAAAAACTACGCTGAAAATATTGCCAATAATCTGAAACAAGATGATTACCATATTGAACTCGAATGATATCTCATTTTCCACAATTTAAGCTGTAACGAAATATTCCTTCGTTCGTCTTACCTGTAACTCAATCAAAAAACATCTGAAAAATGAAAAAATATTACATCATCACATCCGTTTTGTTAGCTTTTGTTTTGCTTACAGCTTTTAGCATACCTGGCGGTAAAAGCGTTAAATCCGTCATGAAAGAATACCGACACGAAAAAGGATTTATGCTGATTTCAGTACCCGCGTGTATTGTTCGTCCTTTTATACCTGCCGAAGAACAAATTGCAAAGGATATAATGAAAGATGTTAAAATGTTTAGGGTACTTGTAGGAAATGAAGAGGCAGATAAAGGTGTTTTCGGAGAACTTGCTTATGATGTTGGTAGTTTACTGACATCAGAATACTACCATGATTTTCTGGAAGTAATCACCCCGGAAGAAAAGGTTATGATAAAAGGTCGTGAGAAAAACGGAGTGTTAACCGAATTGGTGATTTTTGTTAATTCACCGGAAGAATCGGTAATTGTTCAGGTTACAGGTAAATTTTTACTGAAAGACCTTGCCAAATCTGCCCGGTTGGTTGCGGATTTATAAAAGATATAAAAAACCATTAGTAACCGACTAAAGTCGGCTGTTATTTTTTACGCTCAAGCCGCGAGGGCTTTTACTTTTTTGCTTCAGGTCAAAAAAGTAAACAACTTAGCCTTAGGCGATCTCATTCGCACCTTTAAAAATAGACAAGGAGTGAATAAAAAACCCCGCCGCTACCGATAAATTCCTAAAAATAAGATGGCATTCCTAAAATCCGGTAACTCGCTACGCTCAAACAGACCGGATTTTTTAACGTAAAGCCATCTTATTTTTTAAACGGAATTTCTCTAAGGCGGATCCTACCTTATTAAAACAGACACATGTTTCCATAATAGCTATAATACAATTTAAACGTCAATCAAAATATATTACCCGGTCAGTAGTGATGAAAGATATAAAAAAACTATTCCACAATTCTGGTTTCAAAGTCAGTCCCTGAAACATACTTTTTCAATAATTGGACCGTATCATCCATAACCGGAAGGAAATCGTTCTTTCCGGTATAACCATTGATATTCATATAGAATTTTCTGGTGTTTTTTGAAATGGCGGTTCTTACTTCATCACTGGTTGGTGTGCCAATGCCTCCCCTTTTATCCCTCAAAATGGGTAAGCCTTCAACATTCAATAAACCACGGCCAATGCCTTCGTATTTTTCATTTTTTTGACCTATTCCCGCAACTACATTTCCTTTAATCTTTGCAGCATCAAAGCCCCCGATGGAATAGCCGGATTTTAAAGCCACAAGATTTACCAAATCAACCAACACACTGATGGGGTAAAGTTCATAGCCCTTTACAATGCGCCTGTACAACGAATCCGTTGCGGGCCGGTACCGGTTCGGATCTTTACCTGTCCGCTTATATGCTTCACGCGTTGCTGAAATCTGCGGCTGCGTTTTAACTGTTGTAAGATCATACATGGTTTTTACGCGTTCACATTCCTGTTCAATTTCCAGCCATAATTCCTTTGAATACGTGTAATTCTCCACTGAGCAGAAAATAGTGCCCAGTGCAAGATCAGGACATCTGTTTTTTAACTCTTTTTCAATGGATACTTCAAACATATACTCAATTATTTATGACGTTCAGACAAAACCTGAATTACATCTTTTATGTGAAATCCTTTTGCTGCAAGCAGCACAAGCGTATGATACATAAGATCTGCCGCTTCGTTTAGAAACAATTCATCGTTTTGGTCCTTTGCTTCGATGATTAATTCAGTTGCTTCTTCACCCACTTTTTGGGCTATTTTGTTTATTCCTTTTGAAAACAATTTTGTTGTATACGATCCCTCAGGCATTTCGCGCATCCGCTGATCAATCAAATCCTGCAAATAAATTAGAAAGTCCGGTTCCACTTTGTTGCTTTCATTAAAGCACGTATCGTTTCCTGTATGGCACACAGGCCCAACCGGTTGAGCTTTTATAAGCACCGTATCGTTGTCACAGTCCTCAATAATTTCTTTCAAATTTAAAAAATTGCCACTCTCCTCCCCTTTTGTCCACAAACGTTGCTTGCTTCTGCTGTAAAAAGTTACATGGCCGGTTTCCCTTGTTTTCTGAAGTGCTTCTTCGTTCATAAAGCCCACCATAAGAACCTTTTGGGTGATATTATCCTGAATTACAGCAGGAATTAAGCCGTTTAATTTCGTAAAATCCATCATTCTATTTTATCTGATTACAATATTATTCTTTTTTAAATAATCTTTCAAGGTAGTAATTGGTATCTCATTGAAGTGAAAAATGCTGGCTGCCAGTGCAGCATCTGCTTTTCCATGGGTAAAAACTTCCGAAAAATGTTCCATTTTACCAGCTCCGCCAGAGGCAATAACCGGAATTCCCAGTTGTTCGCCCATGGTAGCGAGTGCCTCACAGGCATACCCGTTTTTGGTACCATCGTGGTTCATGGATGTAAACAATATTTCGCCACAGCCACGGTTTTCGGCTTCTTTAGCCCATGTAAACAATTCCTTTTCCGTTGGAATTCTTCCGCCATTAACAAAAACAGTCCATTTCCCGTTTTTAAATTCTGCATCAATAGCAACCACTACAAACTGGTTTCCAAAATTCCGGGCAACCTGATCAATGAGATCAGGATTTCGTACCGCAGCCGAATTGATGGATATCTTATCCGCACCTGCTTCCAAAAGTCTGGCAGCATCAGATAATTCATTGATACCGCCTCCAACTGTAAATGGAATATTTATATTTTCAGCAATACGCCGTACAAGATCTGCAAACAATTTTCTTTTTTCATGACTGGCTGTGATATCAAGATACACAAGTTCATCTGCTCCTTCGGCTGAATACCTGGCACCCATTTCAACCGGATCACCTACCTCACGGATATCCAGGAAATTTACTCCTTTTACTGTTTGCCCGTTTCGCACGTCAAGGCAGGGCACAATGCGTTTTGCTAACATATTACAATACAAATTTTTTTAAATCGTCAAGTGTGATATTCCCTTCGTAAATGGCCTTTCCAATTACTACGCCGAATACACCCATTTCATTCAGTTTTTCAATTTCTTCCAAAACGGTGACCCCCCCGCTGGCAATCAATTTTATTTCAGGAAATTTCTTCATGATCTGTTTGTACAACTCCAGTGATGTTCCGGCGAGCATACCATCTTTACTAATATCAGTACACAATACGTATGAAATGCCCTTTGAAAGATAATCACCAATGAAATTATCAAACTGAAGTTCGGTTTTGTCCGTCCAACCGGTTACAGCAATGTGTTTATCCCTGACATCAGCACCAAGTATGATCTTATCGGATCCGTACAAACGAATCCATTCATCCATTAACAGTGGCTTTGTTGCCGCGATACTACCAATGGTTACCTGTTTTGCACCCGCTGCAAATACCCTGGTGATGTCATCATTCGATTTAATTCCTCCACCAAAATCAACCTCCAGGCCCGTGTTTGACGTAATCTGCTCAAGTATCCCAATGTTTACAACATGTTTGTTTTTGGCACCATCCAAATCAACCAGGTGAAGACGTTTCATACCGCTGTCTTCATACTTCCTGGCTACATCGAGCGGATCACCATACTCCTTCACTTTTTGATAATTCCCTTGCTGTAATCGAACACACTTACCTTCGATAATATCAATGGCTGGTATAATTTCAATCATAATTTAATAAAGTTTTTCAATACTTCAGCTCCAACTACCCCACTTTTTTCCGGGTGAAACTGGGTTGCATAAAAATTATTTTTTTGTAACGAAGCTGAAAATTCATTGATGTAATTTGATTTAGCAGCAGTATTTCTGCCTGTTTCTGCATAAAAACTGTGAACATAATACACGTACTGATACTCAAGTGCCGGAGAAAACAAAGCGGTACTTAAATCATAAATGGTATTCCATCCCATTTGCGGAATTTTCATTTGTTGATTTGATGGTTTAAACTTTTTAACTTTCTCATCAAAAATGCCAATGCAATCCACGTCCCCTTCTTCCGAGTGGCTGCATAACAACTGAAGGCCAATGCAAATTCCAAGTACCGGTTGCTTCAGATTTCGAATCAATTCATCCAGTTTTTTGTTGCGCAGGTAGTCCATCGCCGAACTTGCTTCACCTACACCCGGAAAAATAACTTTGTCAGCAGATGAAATTTTTTCGTGATCCCCGGTTATTTCAGCATCAATTCCCAGTCTTTTTAAGGCAAAATCAACCGATCTGATGTTACCGGCATTGTATTCGATAATGGCAATCTTCATTATTCTGATTTTTGAACTGGCAAAATTAGCTAAAAATGGTTAGGGGGCAAATAGAAATTTCTTTCCGAACATTACCGGGCATAACACAGTTCCGACCATGGAGTTAAGCATATTCATTTAAATTTTTTAACAGAAAACATGTTTTTCTTACAGGAAAGCAGAAATCTTAATGAAACACCACTGTTTTGTTTTTGTAAACCAGCACCCGTCTCTGCAGATGGAGGTATACAGCAGTGGAAAGTACAATTTTTTCCAAATCCTGGCCTTTTCTTATGAGGGTTTTCACATCGTCCTTGTGGGTAATGCGCGTTACATCCTGCTCGATTATTGGACCGGCATCCAACTCGGTAGTCACGTAATGACTGGTTGCTCCAATCACCTTTACTCCTCTCTCAAATGCCGAATGGTAAGGTTTTGCTCCCGGAAACGCCGGCAAAAACGAATGATGAATGTTAATAATTTTATTGGGATAGTATTTCACAAAATTATGTGAAAGGATTTGCATGTAACGGGCAAGTACAATAAAATCAACATTGTATTTTTGAAGCATTTCAAGTTCCTTTTCTTCCTGATCTGCTTTATTGGCTTTATTTACCGGAAAATGTAAAAAAGGTATTCGAAAACCCTTTGCAATCATCTCCATGTCTTTGTGGTTACTTATAATCAATGGTATTTCAACTTTCCACTCTCCGGACTGCACCCTTGAAAGGATATCAAACAGGCAATGTGAAAATTTTGAAACAAAAATGGCCATTCGCGGGACATAATCAGTGAAGTACAGGTTCCACTTCATGTTGTATTTAACGGCAATTTGGGTATAAAAAAAGTCACCGATCTTTTCCTTTGGAATGAGAAAACCATCCAATTCCCATTCGAGCCGCATAAAAAACACTTTGTTTTCGTGATCAACATGCTGTTCCAGTGAAACCACGTTTCCGTCATTGTTATTTATAAACTCGGTAACTGCTGCCACAATGCCTCTCTGGTCCGGGCAGTGCATAAAAAGAATGGCTGTATTTTCAATTGTCTCGTTCATCATTTGGTTTATTATAGTACACCTTTGGTTGAGGGTAATTCAAAATTAAAGGGATCGCGATGTATGGCCATTTTAATTGCTCGCGCCATCGCTTTAAAGACAGCCTCAATTTTATGATGTTCGTTGCTGCCTTCCACCTTGATATTGATGTTACATTTAGAAGCATCAGCAAACGATTTAAAAAAATGGTAAAACATTTCGGTAGGCATGTCGCCAATCTTTTCACGCTTAAATTCAGCATCCCAAACCAACCAGGGGCGTCCGCCAAAATCGAGAACAACCTGTGCAAGCGATTCATCCATGGGCAGGGCATATCCATAGCGTTCCATACCGCGTTTATTACCGATGGCCTTGTATATACATTCTCCCAGTGCCAATGCGGTATCTTCAATGGTGTGATGTTCATCAACGTGCAAATCTCCTTTAACAAAAATGCTGACATCCATGCCTGAATGCCTGGAAAGCTGATCCAGCATATGATCAAAAAAGCCAAGGCCTGTTTGTATATTACTTTTCCCGGATCCATCGAGATTTAGCTGAACTTTTATCTGCGTTTCATTTGTATTTCTTTCAACTGTTGCAACACGTTCATTTAATGCTAAAAATAAATAAATCTTTTCCCAGTCATTAGTCACAAGATTGCAATAATCGCTGAACGACTCCAACTCTTTTGGCAATTCATCTTTATCCGGATAAAAGAATATAGCTCTACATCCCAGATTTTTTGCCAGTTCAACATCGGTAACGCGGTCACCTATAACGAAAGAATCAGTCAGGTCATACTCTCCTTCCATGTATTTTGTGAGCATTCCTGCGCGGGGCTTGCGGGTAGGGGCATTGTCTTCAGGCATTGATTTATCGATGAGGATTTCATCAAATTCAATACCTTCATTTTCAAAAGCTGTAAGCATTTTATTGTGTACCGGTTCAAAATCCTCGTAGGGAAAAGATTTTGTACCCAAACCATCCTGATTTGTGACCATCACCAGCTCGTAATCCATATTTTTTCGGATGTAATACAACATCCTGAATACTTTCGGTATAAATTCGAGTTTTTCAAGTGAATCTACCTGAAAATCAATGGGAGGTTCCTTTATGAGCGTCCCGTCTCTATCAATAAACAATACTTTTTTCATGCCTTCCATTCGTTTAATGCATTCAGCAGTGCATCATTTTCTTTACTGCTTCCCACTGTAATTCGTAAACATCCTTCACATAAAGACACCCGGGAGCGATCCCTGACAATAATTTTCTTTTCTTTCAGGTATTCAAGAACCGCGAGAGGTTCGGTTATTTTTACCATGAGAAAATTTGCGTTGGTCGGGTAATTTTTTTCTACCATTGGTAGTTTTTCAATCTTACTTTCCAAACGCTGTTTCTCCTTCAGGATCATTTCTACCCAATTGTCTTTCTCTTTCTTTTTTGACATAAACTCAAATGCCAGATCCTGGGTAACAGTGTTGAGATTGTATGGGTATTTTACTTTGTAAAGCAGTTCAACTATCTCCTTCTGTGCATACACCATCCCAAACCTTATTCCTGCCAGGCCCCATGCTTTTGAAAAAGTTTGTAATACAACCAGATTCGGATAGGTGTCAAGTTCATTCAAAAAGCTTTGCTGATTTGAAAAATCAATGTATGCTTCATCCAGAACTACAGGACCTGGAAATTTTTCGAGTAATTTTTTAATATCCTCTGAGTTAAGTGTATTTCCGGTTGGATTATTAGGTGAACATAAAAACACCAGTTTGGTTTTCGGATCAATGGCTTTACCAAATCCGATCAAATCCAACTGAAAACCACTGGTAAGTTTCACTGCCCTGTATTCCACATCGTTGATATCGGCGCATACTTTGTACATTCCATACGTGGGCTCCATAGATACGATGTTGTCACTTTTGGGCTCGCAAAAAATTCTTATCAGTAAATCAATCCCTTCGTCACTACCATTACCAAGAAAAACCTGATTCTTATCCACTCCCTTCATTTCACTCAGCGCATCCCTTAACCTGTTGTGCATGGGATCAGGGTAACGATTGTACGGATTATTGTATGGATTTTCGTTTGCATCAAGATAAATTACTCCACTTCCTGAATATTCATTTCTGGCGGAGGAGTACGGTTTCAGTCGTTTTATGTTTTCCCTGACCCAGGAATCGAGATTTACTTTCATTTTTAACGAATTTCTTTTAAACGGATTGAAACAGCCCTTTTGTGAGCCATTAGTTCCTCCTCTTCGGCCATGATTTCAATGGTTCTTCCGATGTTTTTTAATCCTTGCGCTGACATTTGCTGGAACGTAATTTTCCTGACAAACGAATCCAGGTTTACCCCGCTATAGGATTTTGCGTATCCGTTGGTTGGCAGCGTGTGATTTGTTCCGGATGCATAGTCGCCTGCACTCTCCGGAGTGTAGGGCCCCAGAAAAACCGAACCCGCATTTTCAACATTCACCGAGATTTCCTGGTAATTTGATGAGGAAATGATCAGGTGTTCCGGTGCATATTCATTAATTAAATCAATCATTTTTCTGACTGATTTCAGTACAATTGCTTTGCTGTTTTTCAAGGCCTCCTTTGCAATTTCTTTCCTTGGCAGCTTATCCAATTGCGAATACACCTCAGCTATGGTTTCATCAACCGTATTCTCATTATTGGCAAGCAGAATAACCTGACTATCCGGACCGTGTTCCGCTTGCGAAAGTAAATCAGAGGCGATAAAATCAATGTGTGATTTATCATCGGCAACAACCAGCACTTCTGATGGACCTGCAGGAAGATCAACGGCAATTCCTTCGCGACTTACAAGTTGCTTGGCAGCAGTAACATACTGGTTGCCCGGCCCGAATATTTTATAAACACCGGGTACCGATTCAGTCCCATAAGCCATTGCCGCAATGGCCTGAGCACCTCCGACCCTGCAAATTCGCGTAACTCCAACCAAACCGGCAGTATACAAAATTGCAGGGTGTATTTTCCCATCTTTTCCGGGAGGTGTGCAAAGTACTATCTCCTCGCATCCTGCGATGGTAGCAGGTATAGCTAACATTAACACGGTTGAAAACAACGGTGCAGAACCACCAGGGATATACAAACCGACTTTTTTTATGGGTACACTTTTTTGCCAGCACCTTACACCCGGTGATGTTTCAATCACCTCAAACTTTGACTGTTGCGCATAATGAAATTTTTCAATGTTTGAACGGGCTACATCAATAGCTTCACGCAGTTCATTGCTTATTTTTGCGCTTGAAGCCGTTACTTCCTCTCCACTCACCCATAATTCATCCAGTATAACCCCATCAAATTTTTGAGTGTATTTTTTTACCGCCGCATCCCCATAGGTTTGTACATCATTCAAAACTACCTTTATCTTTTCATCCAATGCTTCGATGGATTGCACCGGCCGTGAAAGTAATTCCTTCCATTGGTTCCGATCAGGTTCAACGTATTTTTGCATAGCTTTTTTATAATATCATTTTTTCAATTGGGATTACAAGAATTCCTTCTGCACCAAATTCCTTTAATTTATCAATTTTTTCCCAAAAGTCATCTTCATTAACAACAGAATGTACTGAACTCCACCCTTTATGAGCAAGAGGAAGAACCGTCGGACTTCGCATTCCCGGCAATTCACTAATGATTTCTTTAATCTTGTCATTGGGAGCATTAAGTAAAATGTATTTGTTGTCGCGTGAACGGCGGACGGCATGCATACGAAACAAAAGCTTGTCAAGGGTTTGTTTTTTTCCCTGGTTTAACCCGGGTGTACCGATAATTACAGCTTCAGATCGAATGATAATTTCTACTTCTTTGAGTCGATTGCTTATGAGCGTGCTTCCGGAACTTACAATATCAAAAATGGCATCAGCCAGGCCAATGCCAGGGGCGATTTCCACCGAACCGCTAATTTCGTGAATTTCTGCATCAATGTTGTGCTCTTTAAGGTATCTTTGCAGTATTCCCGGGTAACTTGTGGCAATTTTTTTGCCATTGAAATACGATTTATCCGGATATTCAGTATCCTGGGGAATGGCCAGCGACATTCGACATTTGGCAAAGCCCAGGCGATCTACAATTTCAACTTTCCTGTTTTTTTCCAGAACCTCATTTTCCCCAACAATACCAATATCAGCAACACCATCGGCAACATACTGGGGAATATCATCATCCCGCAGATACAATACTTCAACCGGGAAGTTTGGAGAAGTAGCCACAAGTTTACGTTTACCATTGGTGAAATCAATTCCCGATTCCTCAATAAGTTCAAGGGATTTTTCGCTTAACCTACCGGATTTTTGAATAGCAATTTTGATCACTTCCATTTTGTTGTAATTACGTTTATTTCAAACAAAAAAGGTTTGCAGAAATTGCAAACCTTTTTTTTGTATTGTTTTATTTACAAATTTCCACATAGCATAGCCTTTCATCTGCCGTGATGATGAAGTTCCCTATGATATGTAGTTTTGGTAAACATGATATTTATCATTTTAAGAGCGCAATGTTAGAAATAAATACATTGATAAACAAGCCTCCACTTAAAAAAATTACAATTCTTTAATTAATTTATTATCATCTGACTTTTCAATGAGTGTTCTGAAATCATCCTGGATCTTTATCAGGTTATGAAATGTTTCATTGTCTTTTATATCGTATTCGGAGTTACCAATTTCCTCAAGGCGGTTAAGTACATATGAAATTGTAATTTTATTAATATCCAGGGCAGGCTGGTATCGTGCTTCTTTATCATCCGTTGATGAAACTTCAGAAATAACATTGCATTCAACAAGTGGATACAACACATTGTTTACATGCCTTATGGGAATTTCTATTTGATTTGATATTTCTTCAATATTTGCTGCTGGTTCCCCGTTGGCAAAACGCTTTACAATCGAGTGCACAACCAAAAGTGAAAGAATTTTTTTGATTTTATTACTCAAATTATCGCTATCCGATTCCAGCTCATAATTTCCAATGTTTTGATAAGCGAATGAAATTTCTGCTCCTGTCAGAACAATCATCCAACTTATTTGCATCCATAATAAAAACAAGGGTAAAGCCGCAAATGCGCCATAAATGGCATTATAACGGGAGAAAGCTGACTGCGAATTAATATAAGCCCATTGCAACAACTGAAAGGCAGTACCTGCTATAATACCGGCAATAAGTGCCCAGCGAAAATGTACCCGGGTGTTCGGCATGACCATGTAAAGAATGGTAAACAAAAACCAGATAAGAATAAAAGGCAAAAATCCAAGCAAAAATGTAATTACCGGACCTAAAAAATCGAAAATACCTGTACCCAGTGCAAACTCCTGGATAAACACATTTAGCCCGCTTGCCAGAAAGATGAATATTGGGGCAATGATCATGAGTGAAAGGTAATCACTGAATTTTCGACCAAAACTTCGTGCTTTTTTTACCTGCCATATAGCATTGAATGAACTTTCAATGTTTCCAAGAACCTTCATCACCGTGTAAACAAGAATAACAAGACCAATACTTGCAACCAGTCCACCCTGGATACTTGCAATAAAATTATTGGCAAAATCCAGAATCCACTTCAATACTTCCTCCTGGCCTTCTAATGCCGACTGTATTTCACTTTCCAGCTTCTCCTGAAAACCAAACCCTTTGGCAATACCTACAAACATAGCCATCACAGGCACCACAGAAATGGTTGAATAATACGTTAATGCCGATGCACGAATGGTTATCTGGTCTTCTTTAATACTTTTTATCGCGAAAATAAACACGCGTAGCTGACGAATCAAAAAAGCTACAACGGGAGAGTATTTATCCAATCCCGCATGCCATATGTCATGTGTAATGAAACGTTTTATTTTTTCAATCATAGGTTAAGATTTGTTTCAATAACACGAAATTAATGAAAATATTGAATGCGTTGCATAAACATACATGGGTTTGGTCTAAAAAGCCTTCAAACTGCTGATTTTTATTGTTTTCACCCCTAGCCCCTAAAGGGGAACAGCTAAAAATCAGCAGTTTGAAGAAGTCCCCTTTAGGGGATTTAGGGGTAAAGTGGCTTTTTAGACCGGACTCATACATGGTTTGACATAATCATTATTGCAATTACCAGTATATTTATTCAACAATGAATGATATAATAAATTACATTTGCAGCAAAATCGAATATTTAATCATGAACAACCGGTTTAAAACGATTCTAACCTGCTCTATTCATTTAAATATTCTATATGCAAAGGCATTTCAGACTTTGGAATCTTGTTTCCAACATATGATCTGGAAACGCGGGCGCAGCTATTTTGCTAAGTAAGGTACAAAAGAGGATCAAACAGAACAATATCAATAC
>CAZAMT010000088.1:11209-13886 GCA_964486145.1 uncultured Bacteroidales bacterium | reverse complement strand
ATGTATTTTTCTTTCACTCCGCAAATCCGCATGGCCCTGTGTTTGTATGGATCGAACAGCAGCCAGGCATCAGCAATGGATGAAAACTTCCGGTTCGAGCTTAAATCTGCAGGTTTTAAGTGATTGTGGAAATCTATAACAGGCAACTGTGCAGCAATTTGATGATACAATTTTTCTGCTAATTCGTTTTTTAATAAGAAGTTCCGGTCCAAAAATGTATTAAGGACTTTAGTCATTTTTTTTAGTTTTTTTGTTATTGGGTTTAATTATCAGGAAATGAAGAATTACCGCTATCAGAAAACAAATAAATCCGCCCAACATGCCTACATTTCCGCTAAATACCCCGACCGACGGTATGCTCATGGCTATAAACAACAATCCGGATAAGCTTAAGGCAATGGCAAACAACTTTGCCAACGATCGCTCAAAAGCAGGGTCCACTTCAGGTTTTTCCTCTTCAGTAAGAGGGGTATTTATTTTTTGGAAAAATGCTGCTACCCGATCTTTATATTCCTGTTTTTTACTTTCGAATAACCCTGAAATTACGAAAGTAAAAAAGCATACCACAATCGAAATCAGAGTAGCATACTCCCAGGGCACTTCCGGGTAAGCATTCAAAACCAAACCGGTAATTAACCCCACTACAACTGTAATAATGGCGCCCAAAGGCCTGGGTTTTTTCATTATCAAACCAAAAATTAAGGGTATGGCTACCGGAATTGCAAATAATCCGGTCAATAATTTATTGGCTTCAAAAGCGCCTCCCAGTTCCCCCACAAACATTGCCCCGACTAAAACAATCAACCCCACTAAAATCATATTGATACGGGCTACCCATACATAATGGTTATCCGATGCGTCTGGTTTAATTAACCGTTTGTAAACATCATTGGTCAATACGCCGGACATCACGTTAAATTCGGAATTGAGTGAGGACATGGTAGCAGAAAACATGGCGGCCAGCATCAGCCCCATCAGTCCGGCCGGTAATAATTTTACGGCAGTAGCTACGTACGCCATTTCCGGGTCGGGCAGGTCAGGTAGGATTTCTACTGCCGCAATGGCCGGCAGAAGAAAGAAAACGGGAAAAATAAAAAATAACGTTGCGGTGAGAAAGCCCAGCTTTTGTGATGATTTTTCGTCTTTTACACTATAAAAACGCTGAATAAAAGACCAATTGGCATTATACTTCAATGTCACCATAATATAATAGACGATCAACCAGACAGGCACTCCTTTGGGGCCATGAAACCAATCGAAATGATCCGGATGATTTTGACTAAGAGTACTTAAACCACCCACCGCCTCCAGGGAAAGCGGTACCAGAATCAGGCTGGCAAAAACCAGTATGACAAACTGTAATGTATCCAGAACGACTACCGCCCAAATACCACCTATTATGGTAAATAAGGTAATGGCCAGTCCGGCAATGACAATGGCTTGAAAAAAGGTTAATGGAGTAGCAGTCATCAGGAAAATGCCAATGGCGTAAAGTCGCACCATGTTATCCAGGAAACGCATGAAAAGACCGGTCCAGCTAAATAATTGCCTTACACTATTATTAAATCGTGTTTCCAGGTACTCTACCGGCGTGATAATACCGCTGCGGCGCCATTTTTTAGCTAAAAATACGGCAGCAATTATACCGGGTGGTACAGTACACCAAAGTACGGTTACTCCCACAATGCCATCCTCGTAAGCAATGCCGGCATAGGCCACAAATACAAACGTGCTGAAGAGCCCCATAAAATTACTGATAGCCGCTATACCCCAGGGGATGGTATTGCCGCCTTTGAAATAGCCTTTAATATCTTTGATGAACCAGCCAAAGAAAGCTCCGATTCCTGCCATCAGCAGCATGTATAGAATTAAGGCTACATAATCAAGTTGTTGTAAATGCTGCATTTTAAGTTATTTTACGTACGTTTTTTCCGGTCCCAGGTACGATTCTTTCAATCCTCCAAAATCGAGAACCATTCGGTCGATGCAAACTCCCGGATCGAGCAGCCACACTTTGAGTTTGTGTTTTCCCGGTTCACTGATGAAATGCTGAGTTGTTTCCACATCGGCATTCCGGCTGACATTTTGCTTCCACTCTTCAATCCGATCGGGTGCAACCGAATCAATCAGCAAAGGCGGCTCGTCATCAATTGAGACTGCATACTTGGTGCCGCGGTATTCATTGATTGGATGTGTGGGCAATGTGTAGGAATGAATTTCAAACCATCCTCTGTTGAAGGTATAAAAATCGTATTCCAGGTAAGGTGCATTATCAGCCACGTTCCAGTCATGATCGACCGGTAATGTTGTCATTGGCAAAGTAGTCATAAGCTTTCCGGTCAAACCGATATTATCCAGCATTTTCCACTCATAACCCGGTTTTCCGGTTTTCCTTTGAAAATCTTCAGCAGGAATTGAAATTACGCCATTGTCTTCTACATAAATATTTTCCAAATCTTCATTTATTTTCGGATTGAAAACCAACACCTTTATTTTCTGCGATTTTCCTTCAGCAGAAATTGTTATTTCTGCTTCGGGGTCCATTTTTTCAGGCAGACGGTTCCAGTCCACTTTCGCAAAAATCCGTTGCTGGTTCTCCAAAGTTCCTTTGGTTTCCGATAACTTCACCCATGGTTGACTGGCCGTTGCAGACCACGATACAGGATTTTTACTTTTA
>CAZAMT010000088.1:0-11109 GCA_964486145.1 uncultured Bacteroidales bacterium | reverse complement strand
AAGAAATTTTTTGTTCATTAATAAAGCGCCCATCACCGGATAATACACCAGTTGAAAGAAAGCCGGTTTATCTTTCTCTGCAACATTTTGGTACAATTGCTGAACATCGTTTTGCAGTTTGTTATACGCATTTATTCGCTTTTCAGCTTCGCGATAATTTATAAAACTGAATTCGGTATCTTTCACCTTTGTTTTAGGCTCCAGGCGGTTCCAGCCCATGTATTCCGGTTTGCGGGAGAAAGCGAGCTGGTAGTACCGGTTTTTGATTTCCACTGCCTTTTCGCCGATTGCTTTTCCAAAAACTCCGGCATACCAGTCATTCATGTGCTCCCATACTTTTTCGAGGCTGAAGTCATCAGCATGCCATGCCATATCCATGCTCAACTGCCACTCGTATTCGGCAGGTTTGATGTCGCCCACATTCATCACCCACATATTCCGGGCATCGAATTCATACGATTTGTACAACTCTTCCCAAATCAGCGCCGGAGGTGTGGTGCATAACCACAGATATTCGTGCGGACGTCCGAGATACGACAAATGGTAATAAATACCCGCCCCCCCCGGCCGTTTTTGTTCCTGCGGCCCCGACAATTGTTTCATGTATCCGTAATTGTCGTCGGGCCAAACAATGGTAATATCTTCGGGAAGGTGCATGCCGTGCTTGTATAATTCGAGCACTTCCTTGTAAGCCGCAAATATCTGCGGAATTTCGTATGCCGGCTTTCCGTAGTATTCAGAAAGCAACCCGCGCTGATCCTGAATAATCTGCTGCAATGCTTCCACCTTTTGCTCCATATTCTGACCGCCTTTCATGGGCAGGTCGCCCACACCGCGCATTCCAATGGTGTACACATTTTCGTACCGGCCAAATTTCTCCAGGTTACTTTTCCAGAATTCAATGATGTTCTCCTTGTTGGTCAGGTAATTCCACTCTCCCATTTTTTCTTCGTCCCACTCTTTTTTCGCATTGCCCAGCATGGGCGAATTGTGGGCGCCTCCGCGTACAATGGCATACCGGTCGGCCACAACAGCATTTTCCGGCTTTTCGTTGAATGCAGTGTGGCGTGCCGGCCAGATGTAATTGGCTTTTAGCCGCAGCATCAGTTCAAACACCTTTGCATAGGCATTCGGTCCCATATCCTTGTAAACGGTATCCTGCGTTTTGGCAGCCCACTGGCGCAATCCCCACAACTCATCGTTGAGGAATGCTCCCCGGTATTTAACGGCGGGTGGCGGCAAATAATAAGCTCCTTCCGTTACGATTATCCGGTCTTGTTTTTGCGGAACTGCATCAGCCCACCAAATCCAGGGCGAAACACCTGTTTTACGCGACAGTTCCATCGCCCCGTAGGCTACTCCCCTGCGGTCGCTTCCGGTAATTACCAACGCTTTCTCAACTCCCGGAAAAGGTTGGCTCACAGTTGCAATCAGCGACGCCTCCCACTTCGCTTTGACTGAATCAACATTTATTTTTCCGCGTTGAATTAAATCCTGAATGAGTTCGCTTCTGTCGATTGAGCCGATAATGATTACATTATCATCCGACTTTTCATCATTGATTCGAATATCCGGCCTTATCCCTGTAACTGCTTCAATATCGCCGGCCAGTAATTCCGCGGCAATTCTTATGACTTCATGATCATTGACATCAACAATGATGTCGGCAGTTTTATTCTTATAAAAAAGCGGAAAATCGGATTTATTCAATTTATCTGAAAAACTTATGTTTTGACCCCTGCCTACAAAACAGCATGTTAGAAAGATTATAGTTGTACTAAAAAACCTTATCCGTGTCATGATTTTTCAAATTTTTAAATAGGTCATTTTGTTAAGGAGCCGGATGCACATGATATTTAGGATTGTATTCTCCACGCTCTTTAAAACCGCCAATGTGTTCTTTCATGCCGCCGTGCCTCGGATAGCTTTCAAAAATATCTCCGTATCCCAGTTCTCTCGGATCGCCCTGATCCACCAGTTTATTCTGCAATACGCGGTGCAGCGAATCTGCCACCGACCGGTACTGCATGTTTTCCGCCAGATTATTCATGCACTCCGGATCCCTGATGATATTATAAAGCTCTCTTGCCGGTCTTTTACCAAAAGCCAGTTCAAACAACCCTGTACCCGGTTCATAATAAGTGTAATTGCTTGTCCAGCTCGATTCTGTATCATTTACGCCCTGTCCGTAACTGTTTACCCCGGGATCGCCCTCGGGCCAGCGATCGGGTTTGTAATTTTTAATGAATAAAAACCGATCGGTGCGTATGGCGCGGATGGGATAACCGACGTTATCGTACCTGCGGTGATCATGCCGCTCGTAACCTGTTAATACATGGTCCGGATCGTTTTCAGTTGAAACACCATCTTCGGTAAACAACCGCGCAAAACTTTTACCGGTCATCTGCTCAGGAATTTCAATACCCGCCAGTTCCAGGAAAGTCGGTGCAAAATCGATAAAACTGGTCAGCCGGTCGATTTCAGTTCCTTTATTCTTCATTTTGGGCCAGTAAATCGCAAGCGGCATGCGCGAGCCGTATTCATACAAATTTCGTTTACAACGGGGCAACACAATGCCGTTATCGGAGGTCACCACAATGATCGTATTTTCGGCCAGGCCTTTTTCCTCGAGGTAATCCACCAGCCACCCTACCTGTTTGTCGAACCATTCAATTTCATAGTAATAATCCGACATTTCAATTTTAGCGTCGGGATGATTGGGTACAAACGCAGGCAACTGAATATCGGCCGTATCAATGCCGTTTTTCAAGCCGATTCCTTTTTCGTACTGCACATGCGGTTCGATGGATCCGTACCAGAACCAGAAAGGCTGATCGGGCTCTTTCCGGGAAAGAAAATCCTCCAAATTTCTTACCGGATCGGTTGTGGTTAAAAATTTTGCGGGCAAATCTTCCATTCTGTATTTGTTGTATTGATCGCCGGCCGGATTACGTTCGCGCCCCGTAATATCCCATTTCCCCGGACTCCAGGCTTTCCCGGTACAGCCGATGGCATAACCGTGTTCCATTAGAATTTCGGGCAACACCAAAAATTCAGCCGGGAAATTACTTCCATGAGTTCCGGCTTCCTTCAGTTGCCACTGGTTCATCCCGGCTAAAATGGCTGCCCTGCTCACCGAGCAATGCGGCGATGCACAAAATGCATTACGGAACAGCAGCCCTTTTTCGGCCAACCTGTCGAATTTAGGGGTTTGAACCACCTGATTGCCGTAGGAACTGTTATGCACCCAGCTTTGGTCGTCGCTGATGATAAACAGGATGTTGGGAGGCTTATCCACTGTATTCCGGGAACTACCAGAGAAAAAAATCGCTGTAATCAATGAAGCCAACAGGAACAGGACTAATTTTTTCATACCTTATATTTTTTCAATTTATTCAACTACAATTTTCGTATTACCGCCATCAGTTAAAAATGACTTTTATGCGTCCAAAATAAATGAACATGATCTAATTTCAAAGTAATACGAAATATTTAACTTAATTATTTTACATTATAAAATATAAACTATTATTTTTACAACATTAATAATTGCAAATGATATGATTCAAGTAGTCAATCGCGCTTTCGATATATTAGAACTAGTTGGAAAAGAACGGAATAAGCTGTATACGTTAAATGAAATTTCTTCACATCTCAATTTAAATAAAGCTACCTGTGCCAACATCATCAAAACCATGGTGAACCGCGGGTATATTGAGCAGCATGGAAGAATGACCGGTTACCGGCTCGGTCCGATGTCGTATTTACTTACCGGTAATTATTACCATAAACAGGAATTGATTGCTGCTGCAAGTGAACCGATGGCTCAACTGACGGGAAAACTGAATGAAGGTTGTATTTTAGCCGTACTAAAAAATGGCGAACGGGTAATCCTCCATGAAGTAAAAAGCACCCACGAATTACAGGTTGTAAACAGCAGGGAGAAAGAGGTTTACCGCACATCCACAGGAAGGATGATTTTAGCCTGTATGGACAAAAATGAATTGGACAACTTTGTTAAAAAAAATGGATTGCCTTCCAAAGATTTCTGGCCCGAAGCTTCAGACAAGGATAAATTAATACAACAGTTGCAAAAAATCAAGTCAAGAGGTATATGCCTTCAGGAATCTAAAAACCATGTTGTTGGTTTGGCTGTTCCAATATTTATTAATAATAAGGTAATCGCCAGTTTAGGTGCATACCTTCCTCTATCAAGATATAAATCAGATTTTCAGGATTTGATTATAAACGAGTTACGTAAAACCGGCGAAAAAATCAACAAAAAACTAAACAGTTAATTTAACAAATCCGAACTACTTCCATACCCTTAAGTTTGCCCAGTTTTTCGATTTTTCCCGCAATATGCCCTGTCCCGATGGCGCAATGATGCGCGGGGCCCTGTTTCGACCAGGCATCCATAAAGGCTTTTGCGCCCAGCGAAAATTTATACCGGCTGTTGGTATTCCCGATTTCAAGTACCGGTCCGGGAACCGATTCTCCCTCGGCTACCAACAGGAAAATCTCATCTTTTCCTTCAACCACCGACAGCAGTGTTACCGGCCCATGTTTAACCGACATCTGAATGGAAAGTCCTTTTCCCGGTTTGCCGTGATAAATGGGTAGCGGCACCAGTTTCACCTTACCTTCGGAGATGGCAAAATGTGCCGGTCCGTCGTGGCCGAGATAAATCACATCGTCGTTAAAATCCATCAGGTAGAATTCGGAAAACGAGCCGCCGGCACCGAATTCAGCCATAATTTTCATGGCCTGCGCATTTTTCACCTCGCATTCACCTGCTATCGGAATACCTTTGCCTGTGAGTAACGTATTTCCGGCAATTACCGATGTGACGATATTTTCGTAATCATTCCCCGGTTCGCCTTCGTAATAGTACGCCATTGAACCCAGTTGATGGTTTCCTACCAGTTTATCCAGCGCCACGGAAGTTTGGGCGGCGCGTTTGATCTCCGCCGGGTCGCATGCCGGTGCTACATTAAACCTGGTATTGAATTCTGCAATTTTATTTTCCAGTTCTTCGTTGGTAACTTCGTCACGTAGTTTTTTCAATTCACACATTTCAAGCATTTCTATGTGGGTGCCAAAAGCGGCGCTTTGCCGGGTCAAGTCGGTATAAACATCGAGCATGCCGCCGTAGTAATGTCCAAGCACGCCAAGCCGGTTTTGCTGCATGTTTTCAGCCACAACTGTTGCTTCCACCCATTGTCGGATTTCGGACCAGGCATTTTCATCCTGCAGGTGACCTGTGACAATATCATAGTCAACTCCGGCACGATTGAAGACGCTTGCAATTTCAGGGACAGCACAAGCCTGGCAGTGTTCGAGCCAGACACCGGTCATTTTTCCACGATCGTTCAGTGCATTGAACTTTTCATAATCGAGCTGCGGAACGGGTTGGAGATTGAGAATGACCACCGGGCATTTTATCTTTTGCACCACCGGTAAAATGGTGGAAGAAAGCGCATAGGTGGATACGTAGAGAAACAGTACGTTAATATCCGATTTCTTCAAAAAATCTCCGGCTTCGCGGGCTTTTACGGGATTATCAACTAACCCGGCATCAACAACATTTGCGCCGAAATTTGCCAGTTTTTGTTTGATTTGATTCTGGTATCCGGTCAGATTTTCCAGAAGGTTTTCGAATTGCGGCCAGTAGGTGTCGAGGCCAATGCCTATTAATCCGGTTTTGGTGTTGGAATTCATATTTTATTATTTACAGTTTTAATATTATTTTGTTTTTGCCATCGCCCTTCCAGGGCTCTTTTGCTATTGCCCTCATATTCTGATGCTTGCGCCCTTACAGGGCTTTTGGACTATCGCCGTTTAACTCATAGGGCGATGCCCTGTGCGTTCAGATACGCGAACACAAAAGCCCTGAAAGGGCGTAAGCCAATCAATTCGAATTATATATCAATTCCCGCTTTTCGTCATTATATCAAAATCTTCCATCATTCCGTAATCGAGGCAATGGTATTCATCTCCGGGCGGCATATTCCGGGGACCGTTAAACCAGCTCCACGGGGTTACAATACCTTCGCGAATATTACCATGGTGTGGTCCGAGCAGATTTTTAAGCGAGCCAACTACTTCTACCGCTACCGTGTTCTGTCCTTCCTCTAAATGTGAGGTAAGATTAAATTCATACGGCGGCCAACCGATGATACCCACCTTTTCACCATTCACCAGAACCCGGGCCACTGTCCCTTCCCAGTCATTCAGTTCAACTTTATATTCCTTAACGGCTTCTGCATCCAGTGCTTTGCTGTAGCGAACACTTTCGCTGTAAAACGGCATTCCCTGTTTCTGCCACGAACCTGTCTCCAGCGGCTTTCTTTCAGTAAGCAAAAATCCTTTTTGCTGTGGTTGCAGCGAAAAATCGCCGACCAGGTAAACCGGTTCAATTTCGGCGTGAATGTGCATAGGTTGAACGGATAGCGTAATCCGGTTATTTCCGGGGTTTACTTCGTTCGAAATATCGAAAACATTAAAGGAATGGTCGAGCCAGCTTTCACCAGGTACTGGTTCAACCGGATTTCCGTTAATAGTAACATCATATAAATGTGCCCATTCCACCACGGCTTTCAACTCTTTGGGTTGAAAACCACGGTCGATTTTAAAATTATAGGTTGCCGTAAAACCGCTATTCTCGTCAAATCGATCTCCCATATCGATGATATTGGTACGATATTGCACCGCCACCGCCCAGGGATTGTAACCCGAGCGGCCGTATTGCTCAAGACCGTTTAATTTATAAGCCGAATCGGCTGCCATGGAAAAGTAAAGATCATCGAAAGTTTTTCCCTGAACTTTTAAATCGACATAGTCGAGCGTAAGTGTATTCGGTTCAGAGGCTACAACCTGGGTTTCCGAAATCTGCATTTTTTGCCAGTTGCCAGAATCATTCGTTTTACTTTCTACGGGCGGTGCTGCATCGGTATCATCATGAACAAACAACAACTTGCTGCCTGCTGCCGGTAAATCAAATTCAATGTGTGCCATACCATCTTCAATCTGTGCCGCAAAACCGGTAATTTCGCCGGAAAACGGATCGAGCAATGAAATGGATTTTCCTTCGATGCTAAAACGAATCTTTTCAATACCTTCCTCATTGTAATTACTCCAGAATACAAGCTGCCCATCGACAAAATGGCGGCGCATGTGATAAACCTTACCGTTAATGCTTTCCGGATTTTCAACTATGAAATCCGGTTCCTGCAATGCCTGCAGTACTTCCGGTTCATTTATGGACGTTATTTCCACCCAGTTGTCATTTTCCTGCGCCATTTGTTTTACTTCATCCGAAGGAATGCCGTTGACCAACTGCGGAATGGAAAAGCTGAATACCTGTCCGCCTTTTCTGACATATTCACGAAGGAGATCCCATGTATCTTCATCGATATTTTCGAAATTTGGGGGTAAAATTACCTGGTCATAATACCGTAAGCCGATGTAAAATCGGGAGTCAATAACCGCGCCATGATTTTTGATGATATTTTCGGCGCCTAAATCGTATTCCAGTTGCCACTTTTCCATGTTGTCCACCAACCCCCGGAAACTTTCTTCAATTTCGGTCATGTTATCGTTTTCCACAGTGGGTGAATAATACATCCAGGCTGTGGTGGTCGGTTCAAGAATGAGTGTATGATTGATTTGCTGCCCGTGACTGAGGGCAAGCGACAGCCTTGCGTAGTATTGAGCCAGCACACCGTAATCCTCCCAATACGGTGCATGGGTTAAAAACGACTGCGGGAAGTCCCCTTTTCGTCTTCCTTTCAATGTCATGTATGAAAGGTGCTGATTCATGAAATTAACGCCAAGGGTATATTGCCAGTCACCGTTGCGTTTCATATCCTTAAAATCGAGTTCCCAGCCCGAACCCCCGTAGGTTTCAGACAATGCCCGTTTTCTTCCCATCTGGTTTACAACCGAACTCAGTTCTTTTACCGCGCGAACATTTCCAAACTGGTCGGGGCGCTCGCTGAATGTATTGAAGAGCATATCGATTCCCGGAACCTGGTGCCAGGCATACATGGCCATGTTATCGCCGCCGTGATGCGGGCTCGGCCAGCCGTGCTCCCAGTAATGACCTGTCCAGTCCAGATTTTTGCTTTCGGTGTATTCATACCACGGAATCGACCAGCGCTCAATAAACAACTCGAGCAGCAGCCGGTAATAGTTGTAACGTACTCTTTTGTAATCGCCTACTTCTTCAAAAAGCAACGGCAGGTGCATTTTTAAATCGTACCCCCACCGTTCTTCAAATGCATTGAACAACACCGGACTAAAGCGGACTCCTTTTCCACCCCGCGGCGAAATATTCGGCTCATCCGTAAAAACTCCCGGTACCCTTTTGCCAAACTCCTCTCCCATCACTTCTTCATAACCGGTCATGGTAACATCGATAAACTTTTCCGTAACCCCGGGAATCAGTAAATCGACATAGGAAAAACCGCCATACCAACCGCTTTCCGGTTCTTTCAGTACTTCAAAAGCATAATAGTCTTCGGTAAAACTATCCGGGATTTGTTGGGGCAATTCGAATTCCTCTCCCGATTTTTTCAGAATGATGACATAATCATCGTACTTATCCGGATCGATTTGATTTCCCTTGCGGGGAACAATAACACTTCCCTGCGTATAGGATTCCGGCATTTCGGCCTGTACATGGCCTCCGCCAAAACCGCTTGGAAATGAATTTTCATCGTAAATCCAGACATTCATATCCAGCTCTTCTCCTTTTTCCAACGTATATCGCGACAATTCAAACCACTCATCCGAAAGGTATTCGGTAATAAGGCCCGGGCGCGGGTGGATAAACACCTGCAGGATGTTTTGATTTTTAAACGCCTGCATCTGCGCGGCAATTTTTTCTTTGGTAACCTCGTCATTCCACACCCAAAGCGGGCCGGTGCTGTAATCCGTTGGCGGATTTTCGAAATTATTCGCAATATCTGCAAATGAATCCTCTTCGAGTGGCGGTTTTGGGGAGTTTTGACATTGCGTAAACATCAACGCCATCAAAATTAGAATAAGTAGTTGTGATGATTTCATTTTATTTTTATTTTTAATCATATTTATACTTTACGGAATTTCCTGTCCAATATAGAATAAAATTAATGTTATTATTATAATCAGTCATCTATTGGTTTTCATTTTTACTTTTTGCAATTTACTTTGTTAACATCCCCTATTGGGCCAATATCGTTTTTATGGTTTATTATCCATCGCTGTTTGCCAGATTTCTGTTCTCGCTTCTTCTTCTAATCCTCCAAACGGAAAATACGGAAAGAACCGAACACGGTAATCATCGTTTTCCCGCAGTTTAACTGTATTGTAATAAGCCAGCCCGCGGTAAACATCCTCCTGCCAGTGAAATTGGCCGGTCGGCCCTTTGTGCGGGTATTCGTTCATTGTCATACAAATGTCGAACGTGTGTTTCAGGCCGTCGTCCACAATTTCGGTGGCGTAATCTTTATCTGCTCCGTTTTTTTTAGCCAGCAGCCGGTATCCGAAAAACAGTTTGGCAGTGGCCTCATAGAGTTCTGCTGTCATTGCCGTTCGTTCGAAAACATGCAGCAATGTGTCGTAATGCACCTTGTTTTCAACAATTGGTTCGGTCTGCTTCACCAGCTCAAGCGCTTCCTTCGCCTGCTGTGTACCGTATTTTTTTTCGGTGAGAACGTAATCCAGATACTCACGGGTAATCAACTCTTCAGGTTGCAGCCAACCTTTTTGAAACACCCATTGACTTTCGCGGGCAAGCTGTGTATTTTCAGAACGTTTATATTCTGCCGGTGCAAGATGATTAACAACATCTTTCCAGTAATGAAATTCTTTATCAATGCTGTGCCCGATATGAATGACAGGGTTTTCCATCCATTTCCCCGAAACATGGCGCTGGTACGAAGAATTGTCGTTGTACTGCAGTCGCGAATGCGAATTGATATTAAGGCCAAGGGTGTAAAATGACGATTTTACAGCTTCTGCAGCTTTTTTGAAAGCCGGCTCTAAATAGATCAGCGATTCGTCTCCGTAGGTTTCACGAATAAACTGAGCGTAAATTGAATCGGCCGGTGGGGTTATTTCATCATCTACCGCTTTTTTGATGGCGAACAGGTTAATTTCGGCAGGATTATCGATAATGGTTGTAGTATTTCCACGATCAGTGCGGGCAACATAGCCAATTACATTGGGTAGATTGCGATAAAAGGCCCACCGTTTCAGATGAATATCGGGAAACATGCTTGCGATAATTCCCTGCCCGTTGTATTCATGCGCGGCATCGAATTCAATAATGGTAGGGAAACGAATATCCTCCACAAATTGCGACACCGGGTGCGTGAGGAAAAAGTCGTGCGGAACCTCTTTGGTCATCACCCTGAGTTTCGGGTTTTTCACCAGGTTGATGCATTTCAGCATCGAAGACAGTTCGGCCCTGTTATACACGAAAGTCCTTACATATAACTGCAACCCGCGCTCATCGATAATAACCGATGCCAGCGTATCGACCATGGCGGCCAGTTTTTCTTCTTCGGTTTTCATCACTTCTGAATACTGGTCTTCCACGTGTGCGCCTGTTTCTATAAATGTGAGAATGATACCGTCGATATCGGGCACGAGATCGAGCATTTCGCGGTAATCGTTTTTAATCCATTTCCAGAATTCGGGATTATCGAGATTAATAAGATCATTGGGGCCGGTTCTGAATTTATCGGGATAATAATCGAGGTGATACAGTGCATGATCCCACACACATACTTCTTCAATTCCTGCTTCATGCGCTTCTTTCGTCAGCCGGTTTACTTTGGTGGCAACCCCCGGATTTTTTGCATGCCGCAGGTCCATAATTATCTGGTGCGACAACTGCAAATGGTTGATGTTGTAATCGCGGCTGCGCTCAATAACGCGCTCTGCCTGCTCCTCATGTTGCGACAGGATATTCCATCCCTGCACGGGGAAACGGTTTTCATCGTTTTCCTTATTCTGACGACATGAAAAAAAAGTTATAAAAATTACGGGTGCAATGGCTAAAATGAAATACTTTTTAAAAGAATACATGATATTGATTTTTTAATTTGGATACAATTCATT